>DASQXC010000237.1:0-16553 GCA_035639935.1 Terriglobales bacterium | reverse complement strand
TCCGGCTCATATAATCCATCAGCAGATACTGGCCCAGCGTGTAGGGTGTGGTGAAGTACGCTTTGCCGCGGCACATCTCGGTCACCTTTTGAACGAACTGTACCAGCCCGTATTCGGACGCCAGCATGAAGGTGTTGATAAGAATCCCCGCACGCTTGCACTTCGAGACTTCTTCCAGCGTCTGGCTGACCACCAGGGGATCAAGGCCGAAGGCGTTCTTGTAGATGCGCCCGTCTTCGAGCGTCAGCGCCGACGGCTTGCCGTCGGTGATCATAACGATCTGCTTCATGTCCTTCCGCTGGCGCTGCAGGATGCGCTGCGCCAACCGCAGGCCTTCGCGCGTGTTCGTGTAATACGGCCCGACCTTCACTCGCGCCAATTGCGAGAGCGGCACTTCTTCCGCCGAGTCGTGGAAAAGAATCAGCGAAAGCGAATCGCCCGGATATTGTGTGCGGATCAGGTGGGAAAGCGCCATCGCTACTTTCTTCGCGGGCGTGAAGCGGTCCTCGCCATACAGGATCATCGAATGCGAGCAGTCAAGCATCAGCACGGTCGCGCAAGAGGATTGGTATTCGCATTGATGCACCTGCAGGTCGGAATATTCAATGTTGAGCGGCAGCTTGAGCCCTTCGCGCTGAATGGCGCTCGACAACGTCGCCGTAATGTCGAGGTTCAACGTGTCACCGAATTCGTAGAGCTTGGCGGCCCCGCTGGTCTCGATGCCAGTGGCCAGGTCGCGGGTGTCGTGCCGCCCAAAGCTCGATTTGCCCAGCGAGCCCAGCAGGTCGCGCAACGCCTTGAATCCCAGAAAGTCCAGGCTTTTATCGGTAACTTCGAACTTCACCTGGGTCTGCGCTTTGCCGGTCTGTCCGGGAGCAAGCGGCTGCTTTGCGGGATCATGCGGCCGGTCGATGGAGATGTAGTTCTCCTGCTCCATGCGCTCGATCAGTTTTTCGATGAGCTGCTCCAGGGTGCCGTCGTTGCGCATCTGCTCGAGCTGCTGTTGCAGCTCCTGATCGAGCAGCTCGCCATTCATCAATGCATCTTCGATGGCCTGCCGCAATTGCTCCAGCGTCTGCTCATCCGGCATCTCGTAGAAGGCGTACTGATTCTGGAAGCCGCTCTGCAACAAGTAATCAGACAGAGCCTGGAGCAGGTCTTCCATGCTCATCTGCGAGGCTGGATCGGCCACGTATTTGGAGTACTTGATGATCTTCATTTTAAGTACCCAGTGGCGAGTACCGAGTACCGAGTTCCCGCCTGTTTCCTGCCTCCTGCGTCCTGCTTCCTAGTTGTACGGCCTTCTTGGCCTGGGGAACGGGGGCTCCTCGCGGCTGTGCGACGACTCGCGGCGCACTTGCTTCTCGCCGGCGCTGAAAACGCGTTCTTCGCTGCGCCCGATCCGCTTGTGGGCATACAGGCCCTCGAGCACGAACTCGGCTGCCGAAACCTGTAGCTCGGGATCGTCCTTTGGCTTCACCCCCAGCCACTCGAGTTTTTCCGTCAGGCCCTGGATCTTCTTAAGTCCTTCCGATAGCTCCGCGACCGGAGCGGGCTCCCCAAATTTGATCTCGCCGCCGAGATCGAACCACTGCACAATTTGCTGCATGTTGACGCCGTCGAAATAGGCATCGAACGTCTTGGCCACGGCGGCGCGGATCAGCTCACGAGCCACGAAGTCGGCGCCGCGCATCTCGCCCTCGTACTCCAGCTCGAGTTTGCCGGTGATGGCGGGCATGGCGGCATAGATGTCGCCCACGCGCGGCACGATTGCTTCTTCGCGATTGCGGATTGCGCGCCGCTCGGCATTAGAAATGACGTTCTCCATGCAGGTGATGGGCAGCCGTTGGCTGACGCCGGAACGCTTGTCAATCTTCTTGTCTTCGCGCGCAGCAAATGCAATGCGCTCCACCACCTCGCTGACAAACTTGGGCACCAGCAGCTTGTGGCCGTCGCGCAGGCTCCATGCTTCCTGCGCGGTGATGACCATGCCTTCGTCCACAGTCGCGGGATAATGCGTGCGGATTTCCGAGCCGATGCGGTCCTTCAGCGGCGTGATGATCTTGCCGCGCGCCGTGTAGTCTTCAGGATTGGCGGTAAAGACCAGGGCGACGTCCAACGGCAGGCGGATGGGGTAGCCCTTAATCTGCACATCGCCTTCCTGCATGATGTTGAACAGTCCGACCTGGATTTTGCCGGCCAAGTCCGGCAGTTCGTTGATCGCGAAGATGCCGCGGTTGGCGCGGGGCAGCAGGCCATAGTGAACCGTGAGTTCGTTCGAAAGCTGATGTCCTCCGCGTGCTGCTTTGATGGGGTCAATATCGCCGATCAGGTCGGCAATGGTCACGTCCGGCGTGGCCAGCTTCTCCACATAACGATCTTCGGGCGAGAGGTATGCGACAGGCGCTGCATCGCCCTTCCCGTTCAGCAGCTCACGGCAACGAGCACAGATGGGAGCATAAGGATTGTCGTGGATCTCGCAGCCTTCTATGTAAGGCAGCGCCGGGTCCAGCAGTGAGGTAAGCGCCCGCAGGATGCGGCTCTTGGCCTGCCCACGCAGCCCAAGCAGAATGAAATTATGCCGTGACAACACGGCGTTGACGAGTTGTGGCACTACCGTGTCGTCATACCCCACTATTCCGGGAAACAGGGTTTCGCGCCGCCGCAGTCTGCAGATCAGGTTCTCGCGCATCTCGTCTTTCACGCAGCGCCGGCGCAGGCGTTGTTCGGAAAACTCACTCCCTCGGAGTTGGCCGAGGGTCCGCGGGAGATTCATCAGAATGAGGCCCCCTTTTATCGTTTTGAAGCCGATTATACGCCGACCCGCAACACTGACTTTGGGGGCAAGGAGTGGCGAAGAACAGCGTCTATTGCAGATTGGACGCGGGTTTGAGAGTTTTAGTTGCAGAAGAGTTGCTGCCGGTCGAAACTGGCGACTGGCTACTGAGGCTGGCGACCAACAGCTAAAGAATCACTTTCTCTTTCAAGTCCCGGGCGGCTTGCAGCAAATGCTCCGGCGTGCCGAGATCGCGCCAATAGTATTCATCAGCCCGAAAGGCCAGTATTTTCTCCCCCCGGGCCGCCAGACGCAGATAACAGGGGATGATAGAGAAGGCGCCACCTTCGCTCATCATGGCGAAGATCCGAGGGGAAATCACGTGGATACCGCAGAAACCCAGGGTGTTCGGCTGCGCTGAAGGACGGGCCAACTCCGATTCGTGATCCTTTTCACTGCGGCGGCCGCAGAGCTGCAGCTGCTGGTCAAATATCAGGTATCGGGAAGCCTCGCGGTTTTGCACGGCCAGCGTAGCCAGAACCTGATTGTCAGCATGAACTTGCACCATGCGCCGCAGGTCGATCGTGCTGAGGACATCAACGTTGTGCAGAAGGAACGGCTCGTTCAGGCGACTGCCATCGCCTAGAAAAAAATAGGCCGCCCTTTTCAGGCCGCCGCCGGTATCAAGCAGGACCTCCTCGCGTGAGACCTCGATATGCATGCCGAAATCAGCTTTGGCTCTGAGGTACGAAACAATCATGTCGGCAAAGTGATGCACGTTGATGATTACTTCATGAATGCCAAAAAAGCGCAGGCGTGAGAGTGCGATCTCCAGCAGAGTGCGGCCCCCGATTTCTACCAGCGCTTTTGGGCGATCCTGAGTAAATGGCTGCAAGCGCGTACCGAGGCCGGCAGCCAGAACCATGGCTTTCATTTGACCAGGTTCTCCAACTCGAGGTGCCGCACAACGACCTCCACTCCGTTTCTCCCACGCAAATGTTGCGCCAACTGCTCTGCCAGATAGACGGAGCGGTGCTGACCGCCGGTGCACCCGAAGGACACCATCAGGCTCTTGAAACCGCGACGCTCATACTCGCCCACGCTGGCATCTACCAATGACAGAGCGCTGGCGAGAAACCGGCGTACGCTCTCCTGCTGATTGAAAAACTCGATGACCGGCGCGTCCTTGCCCGTGAGTTCCTTGAAGCGGCCTTCTCGTCCGGGGTTAGGTAGGCTGCGGGTGTCGAAAACAAAGCCGCCACCATGCCCACTGTCGTCTTGTGGCACCCCACCCCGGTGAAAGGAAAAACTGAAAATCCGTACCCTCAGATTTTTGGTTGCCGGCGCCAAGGTCTGTAGTTTCTGCGACTCGACCACTTGCCCGAGCGCCTGCATCAGCATGGGCAGCTCGATGGGCATTTTGACGTTCTGAAGCAGCCAGCGCAGGTTGTCCAGGGCGTATGGCACGCTTTGCAAGAAATGCGTCTTGCGCTCATAGAAACCGCGAAATCCATAAGTGCCCAACGCCTGCAGGATGCGGACGTAGACGTAAGGGTAATAATGCTGCATGAACTCGTCGCGCCCGAGCGCGACGAAGCCGCTTAGCCTGTCCAGATACTCGTCAAGCAATTCCTGACGCAGCTCCGGCGGCAGGTCCGCCTTGGCATCGTACAGCAGCGAAGCGATGTCGTACTGCAGCGCCCCGCGGCGTCCGCCCTGATAGTCCAGGAAAAAGGGCTCCCCGTGGCGCAGCATGATATTGCGCGACTGGAAGTCCCGGTACAAAAAGTAATCGCGACCAGCGCTCAACAGGAATTTCGTCAGCTTACTGAAATCATCTTCCAGCGCCTGTTCGTTGAAGGAGATCCCGGCGAGCTTGAGGAAATAGTACTTAAAATAATTGAGGTCCCAGGCGATGGACTGCCGATCGAAGCTGGCGCGCGGATAACATACGGAGTAATCCAGATCACGCCCGGCTTCGACCTGGAAGCGTGGCAGGAGCGCGACCACCTTGCGATAGGCCTCGACCGCCTGGGGAGCAATGTCGGATTCTTGGCGGTTCTTCGAGAGGAACTCGAACAGTGTGGTGTCCCCCAAATCTTCTTCCAGGTAAGCCCCTTGACTCACATCTTCGGCATAAATTTCGGGCACCGGCAGACCATGCCGTCGAAAATGCCGGGAAAATTCCAGGAAGGCGACGTTTTCCTCGCGTACCTCGTACAAAACACCGATCGCGCTGACCCTATCACCCGCCAGCCGGATAATCTTACGTCCTGAAGCGCCGAGTTGCCCTTGCAGCGGCTGCACCCGCACCACCGGGGCGTGGAAATATTGCTCGAAAAGCTGGGTGAGAACATCCATGATGCGATGGGTAACGCGGTTATGTTTCGTACGGATGGGTGAAGCTTAACACGATTGCGGGCCCCCGCTTGCGCTACCGCGGCGGTACGTTTGGTGTGCATTGGCGCGCAGTTTCGCTGCGGAGGTGCCTTGGATGGAGGCGTCCACGATCTCGATCATGTGCAGCACAGGGATCCGCTTACCCGCGCGCTTCAGGCCGGACGAAATCTGCATCAAGCAGCCGGGATTGGCGGAGGCCACCAGGTCAGGGCTGGTCGAGAGACAGTTCTTCACCTTCAGGTCGCCGAGCTGCGCCGCGGCCTCCGGCTGGACAAGGTTATAGATTCCCGCAGATCCGCAGCAGATCGCGGCGTCCGGCACCTCCAGCAGCTCCAGCCTGGGAATGCTCTTCAGGACTTTGCGTGGTTGGCTGCGAATACCCTGCGCGTGCTGAAGGTGGCAGGCATCGTGATAGGCGACGCGTAAGTGCAGCGGATGGCGCACAGCGCGCGGCTCCAGTTCGGCCAGCGCTTCGGAAATGTCTTTGCATTTGGCGGAAAATCTCTTAGCTCGCTCGGCATAAAGCGGATCTTTGCGCAACAGGTATGCATATTCCTTCATGCTGGACCCGCAACCGGCGGCGTTGATGACGATGGCGTCCACGCCCGTGCGTTCGAACACTTCGATGAGGTTGCGGGCGAACTCGAGCGCCTGCTCTTCCAGACCGGCGTGGAGCATGAGCGCGCCGCAACACCCCTGTTCGCGCGGGATGATCACCTCGCACCCTTCTGCAGCCAGCACCCGCGCCGTAGACGCGTTCACGCCGGGGAACACCACACGCTGCACGCAGCCGATCAACAGGCCCACGCGCTTGCGTACCGGCCCTTGCGCCGGAATGCGCTCTGGCAACTCGGCGCGAAGTTCGCGCGAGGTGATGGCTGGCAGGAGGGCTTCCACTTCCTGCAGCTTGCGCGGAAGCAGCTTGAACAGACCGCTAGCGCGCATCAATTTGCGCAGTCCCGAAGCTTGGTAGAACCACGCCGGCCACAGCGCCGCCCGCAGCCGCTGGGGGTAAGGGAAGAGATTAAAGATTAGCTGCCGCTGGATCACTTCTGCCAACGGCCGCCGGTAATTGCGCTCAAGTTGCGCGCGGGCGGCTTCGATCAGCGGAGCGTACTGCACGCCCGAGGGACAGGCGGTCACGCAGGCCATGCAACCCAAACATTGGTCGAAGTGACGGACATAACTCTCGGTCAGCCGGGCCTTGCCCTCACGGCCCATTTTCATGAGGTAAATGCGGCCGCGCGGGGAATCCATTTCTTCGCCCCACAGCATGTAGGTCGGGCAGGTCGGGAGGCAAAAGCCGCAATGGACACACTTGTTGTAAAGCTCCGGCGCGGGCGGGTTGTGCTCGTCAAAGATCGAGGCAGCGCGGCTGGCGGTCTCGGCATCCGCCATCAGATTCCCCCTGAAAAGCGTCCCGGGTTCAACGTGCCGGCAGGATCGAATCGCTGCTTGAGGCGCACCATCAGCGGCTGGGCGTCCGAGGGCGGCCCCCAAACATCCAGACCGCGCTTCACCGCAGTCGGGCAGCCGAGCGCGACCAGTGTCCCGCCCATTCTCGCCACCTCATCCCACAAATTGAGGATGGCTGTGCGCAGTGCCGGCTCGTCGCCTTCGAAGCGTACGTAGCCGGCGCCTACACTCTGCGCGACTACCTTCCATCCCAACGACTGCGCCCCAGCCAGTGGCTCGACTAAGGCGCAGACTGCCGCAAGCTGCGTCGGAAGCACACTAAATTTAGCAATCAGGGCACGGGCCGGGTCGTCCCAGATCGCCTGGTGGGATGTCCAGGCGGTCGCCGGAACATCCGAAGCAGCTAATGCCCCGGCAATCTGCTGAAGCTGGGTTACCTGGGCGTCGATGCCGGCAGCGGTGCCATCGAACCGGACATCCAATTGCGCGCTTCCCTGCTGGACGCGCAACTGAAGCCCAGTGAATGTAAGCTTGGAAGCCTGGATGGCGAGCAACAGTTGGTTCAGCGCTTCGGGACTGGCACTGAAGCTGAGGCTTCGCGTTTCCCGCGGCAACGGATGCAGCCGGAAAATCGCTTGTACGATCACGCCCAACGTGCCCAGAGCGCCCGTCAGCAATTTTTGCAGGTCATAGCCGGCGACATTTTTGACCACTTTGCCCCCACTCTTAGCAAGCGTGCCGTCGGGCAGCGCCACGGTAATGCCGATGATGAGGTCGCGAAGCGAACCGTACCGTGCGCGCAGGGCGCCGCTGTCATTGGTCGAAAGTATGCCGCCGACGGTAGCCTGTTCTGGCCATAGGGGATCTAGCGCCAGCCGCTGACCGTGGGCGCCCAGCGTTTTCTGCAGGTCAGCCACGCGGCATCCCGCCTCGACGATGGCCGTCATGTCAGCCCAAGCATGTTCAAGAACGCGGTTCAGGCGCACGGTCGAGAGCACCAGATCGCACGCGGACGGGGGATTTCCCCAGCTCAACTTGGTGCCGCCGCCACGAGGCGCGACTTTCAGTCCAGCGGCGTTGGCCCAGCGTAGAGCACGCGCCAACTCTTCGGCGCTCACCGGTTCGGCGATCATCTGGGGCTGCACGCCATCGATCGCATCTGCACCTGTTGCCGCGCGAAGGTGTTCTTTCCCCACAATCTCGGCCAGTTCGGCCCAGGGTATTTGCGTCGCTGTGCTGATTGCGGCTGGCACCAACTTCTCCTGCTGTTAAAAGCGTTGTGCCACGCCCGCCACTTCCAGTGGGTGTGGTTCATAGACCCCGGGCTTTTCTCCGCACAGTCGGGGGCGTGGAAACACTTTGTCCGGATTTGAGAGGTTCTCAGGATCGAATGCGCAGCGCACCAGTTGCATGGTATCGAGATCAGGCTCGGCGAACATCTCGCCCATAAACATCTTCTTCTCTTCACCCACGCCATGTTCACCGGTGATCGAGCCGCCGGCCTTGATGCAGAGGCGCAAAATCTCCCCTGCCAATTTTTCGGCGAGCTTCTCCTGGCCAGGCACGCGGCTGTCGTAAAGCACGAGGGGGTGCAGGTTGCCGTCGCCGGCATGGAAGACATTGGCCACCTTCAAGCCGACTTCGGAACTGAGCCGGTCAATCTCTGTCATTACGTGGGGCAACGCGGTGCGCGGGATCACGCCGTCTTGCACGATGTAGGCGGGTGCGAGGCGGCCCGCGGCGGCGAAGGCGGCCTTGCGTCCCATCCAGAAGCGAGCGCGCTCCTCGTCCGACTGTGCCAGCCGAATCTCCCAGGCGCCGCACTTGGTGCAAACGTCGGCTACCTCCTTCATCAGAGTTTCGACTTCCGCGGCCGGACCGTCCAACTCGACCAGCAGCAACGCGCCGCAGTCGGGATAATTGGCGTGCACTGCGGCTTCTGCAGCCTGGATAGCCAGGTTATCCATCATCTCGATAGCCGCGGGCAGCATGCCGGCAGCGATAATTCCGCTCACCGCCGCACCCGCTTCATTGGTGGAGTTGAAGGCCGCTAGCAGTACCTGAATCACTTCCGGTTTCTTGACAATTCGCAGGATGACCTTGGTCGCAATGCCAAGCGTACCTTCCGATCCGACAAACACGCCCGGCACGTCGTAACCGGGACGGTCCACCGTTTTGCCGCCAAGATGGACAAGGGAGCCATCGGGCAGCACGACTTCTAATCCGAGAACGTGTGTGGTGGTGAACCCATACTTCAGGCAGTGAGCGCCGCCGGAGTTCTCGGCAACGTTGCCGCCGATGGAACACACCTGCTGCGAAGAAGGATCAGGCGCGTAGAAATAGCCGTCCGACGCGACTCTTGCCGTTACGTTCAGGTTCATGACCCCGGGTTCGACCACGACCCGCTGGTTGGGGAGATCGACTTCCAGTATGCGATTCATGCGCGCCAGGCTGATCACGATGCCGTTGGCCACCGGCAAGGCTCCGCCGCTCAGCCCCGTGCCGGAGCCGCGGGCCACGAAGGGAATTCTCTCGCGGTGGCACACGCGCACGATGGCCTGCACCTGCTCACTCGATGTGGGAAGCAACACCGCTTGCGGCATCACCCGGAAATTAGTAAGCCCGTCACACTCGTAAGTGTGGAGTTGCTCGGGCTCAGTGAACAAGCCGTGCGCGCCAACGATGGCGCGGAATTCATTGAGGATTCGGGCTTCCATCCAATGCCCTCCTCTCACGGCGAGCAAGGCAGCATGGCAGGACTCACCAGGTTGGTGCCAGGCTGATCAGGTAGGGCAGGCACACGCCTTTTCGCCTGCTTTCATCCCAGGGGACCCCACAATCTACAACAAAAAGACGCAGACTTGGCGAAAAAGAAATCGGCGGCTTACGCGAACTCCTTGGCCTCTGACAGCCCCCTGGCGCCCTCAGCTAAGAACTCCTTGACAAATTTGGGAACCGCGAGTATGAGGGTGTGCTTTTCTGCTGAGGAGCAGACGTGTCTAGCGAAGCAGTATAGGGCCCCCAAACGACGTAGGGGAGGTTGCTCCGATGACGAGCCGACTGTCCCTGGTGCTGGCCGTAGTACTGGCTTTCGGACTCGTGAGCCCAGCTGCCGCACAGCAACAGGACCAACCTAAAGCCACACCCAATCCTCTTGTTCAACTGCTCCAGACCAAAGGCATACTGACTGCGCAAGAGGCGACCGCAATCAATCAGGCACCTACTCCAGCCGAGCAACAGAATCGGCTGACCCAGTTGCTGTACTCCAAAGGCATCATCACAGAAGAAGAATACAAACAAACGGCGGGCGCGGAAGCCAGAGTGGCTTCGGAATCGCGCACAGCTCTGCTGCCGGTCGTGGCCCACGTTTCTGCGGCGGAGCCCGAACCGGCGATGGCCATGCCCCCGCAAGCTCCTGCTGCCCCTGCTGTGATTCCCGCAGTCGCTCCGGTACGTGTGTTGACTAGCGAGCCTCCAAAAGCTGGCGGATTGGTGCCCGACGTCAAGCTAGGTTCCGGCGCCAAGCTGAAGCTTTACGGTTTCATCAAGGCCACGGCCGCGTACGACTCTTCCAATCCTTATAACATCGGTTTCGAACTGCCCGGCTTGGGCGGATTTTCGAACGGTGCGTTCCCCACCGCTGTTCCACGGGGTGGAACTTCGACCGTTCTGAGTATCCCTGGTGTGGGCAACGCTGATTTCGGTCCTAGCGGCTCCCCTACCTTTTTTGTCAAAGGCACCGCCACCCGCGTGGGCGCGAATTTCGAATGGCCGGACATTGCCGGAGGCAACAACACGCTCACAGGCCGGATCGAAGCCGACTTCGAGGGCAACTTCTCACGCGCCCAGAACCGGAACGTGTCGAACTTCCGCACCAGGATGCTTGCCATCCGCTTGGCTTGGGCGCGCATCGACCACAAGTTCTCCGACTCCACCACCGGCTTCATCCTGGCCGGTGCTGACTGGACCCCGTTCGGTTCCTCGAATTTCGCCAACCTGCTGGAGACTGAGGGCGGAGCCGCCTTTTTCGGTTCCCTCTACGAGCGTTCAGCGCAGATTCGCCTCGGTCTCTGGCACGACTTTGGTGGCTCACGCCACTTCACGATTGGCGTCGAGCCCGCGGCCCTCGTGCCGAATTTCGGCTACCTGCCAGGCGACGTTGGCGTTCAGTTGGGGGTCGGCGAGCGGCAGGGCACCAATTCGGCCCGGCCGGAGGTTTCAGGCCGAGCCGTCTTCCAGTGGCAGCTCGATAAGGCGAAGGGAGTCGCGCCGGCACAGATCATCATCAGCGGCATGAACGCCAGACGTGTGGAGATCGTCAACCGCGCTGCCATCGCGAGTGCGTGGTGCGGAGCTACGCCAGCCACACCCCCATTCTCGGTACGCCTCTGCAGCGATACGACTGCCCCTAACGGGCCTGCTGTTGCCGCTCAAATCGCCGCGCTATTGGCGGACTTTCCCCACGGCGCGACCGCGAGCAGCCAGCGTTGGGGCGCGGACGTTGGCCTTCAGCTTCCCACCCGCTATATGACTCTGATGACCCGGTATTACATGGGTGCTGACTTGAACTGGTACTTCGCCAGCCAGTTCATCCTCCCGTTCAACGACACCCGCGGTACCGGTCTGACGGCAATCAACCCTGCCACGGGATTTCCCGCGCCCTGTGCTACCACCGGTGGTTTTTGCCCGCAGGTGTTCGATATAGACGCCTCTGCCCCCAACGTGTTCTTCGGACTAGGTAGTGACGGGCATTGGCACGTCGTTCCACAACACCCGCCGCGCGCTATGGGCGGGCAAGCACAGATTTCATTCCCCCTATCGCGCATCTTTAACGCCAACCCCGCGGGCCGCAATGCCGGCTGGGTGATCGCGTTCACAGCCGGTACCGACCAAGTCAGGAGGCGGGATGTCCTGGCCACAAGTCCAGGCGGCTCGCGTGACCGTTCCGACATGGTCGCGGCAACGCTTACGTGGCGGATCAACCAATTCGCCACATGGGCTTACGAATCTTCCGTGTACGTGACGCGTTCTACGTGTCTCACGCAAACCCCCACGACGCCGTTCTGCGCGGGCACTTTGTTCCGCAGTCTTCCCGCCCGCTACTGGCACGATTGGCGGAACGAATTCGGGCCCATCTTCACTTTTTAGCCGCTTCCCCGCCCTATTGGGTGCCCCACCCCTGGCCGGTTTTGCCAAGGTTGGGGTCTTTCGGCCCCGTTTTTTCCACTCTCTTATATTGCCGACTATGCCCTGGGTGGAGTGGAGTCTGAAATGCCTTCAGCTTCGTTCATTAAGTTGTCGCAAGCCAGGCCCACGCCCAGGGCAGGGCACTCGTAGGTGCCGCAGAACGTTCCGCCGCTCTTGGAGATACAGAATTGGCCAATGACGTTCATGCGGAAACATGAGAAGACGCGCTATCGGCAGATGATTGCGCCATTGTTTGATTAATACATTGATCCATTGGCTTTCAATGGATCAATGTATTAATGGATCAATCGAATCAATCAATGACTCAATTCGGCCCCGACGCGGGATTTCAGAAATTCCCGCAGGAACTGGCGTCCCTGGACGGTGATGTAGCCGTGGTCAGTCTCTAGGCGCACCAGTTCCGAGGCAGCCAAGAAACCTAGCCAGTCCTCAAAGCTGGAGCCCTCGTACAGTTCGGGATAGCGCCCGCCCAAATGCTGGTAGAAGGAGTAGAGCTGCACCAGCGAAAATCCCCTCGGGCCCGCAGAATTGAGCTGCTCGAGCAGCGGCAGTTGAGTATCCCAAAGCATAAAGCGCTCGGGATCAAAGGCGTGTACGATGGAAAATGCTGAAAAGGGCTGGGCGAGTGGTCCCAACCGGAGCTGACTTACGTGCTTCCGTTCCGCCAGGTCAGCCAAAAGCAACAGGCTGACGATCAGGATAAAGGCGATCACCGCGGCAACCACTACCAGGAGCGGCACACCCCACCTCCCTGAATCCCCGTATATTACTCGGAATCCGCAACGTCGGCGCACTCGCGACCGAAAAAAGCGCCACGGATTTACACGGATCAACACGGATTCCGTTTGTGCAAATGCGCCCGAAATCCGTCCTGATCCGTGGCTAATTTCTGCTAGCGCGCGCCCACGGTTTGCGGGAAGGCGTGCTCGGCCACCATCTTCAACGCCGCCGTGCCACGCACCTCGTTGTCAAACAGCGGGATTATGGCTCGAACGTTATCGAAATCCCGCCAGATCTCCTGGATGTATGCCTCCTGCATGGCCACGCGGTTGCGGACGAATTCTGGCGAATCCGGCCGCACCTGGTCCCTCTGGATGGCCATATTCACGATCACTCCCCCCACCGGAATGCCGAAGTCGTGAAACCAGTTGATGAAGCGCTTGATTACCGCGATAGGCAGTGCCTCGGGCAGGGTAACGAAGAAGAATGCCGTCAGCTCCGGGTCGGTGAGCAGCTCGCGGGCGTGGCTGATGCGCTCGCGGAAGCTAACGAGGTAATCCATCAGAGGGTCGGATTCCTTCTTCTTGGTGAAGGAGAGCAGCTCGCGCAGCGACTGCGCTTCCTCGCGCGACTTCAGCATCTTGTTCACCCACAGCGAGTACACCTTGCTCATGCCCAGCAGGCGCCGGGCGTTGGCGGTGGGCGCGGTGTCGAAAACGTAGGCGTCGTATTCGTTCTTGAACATCAGGTCCACCATGTTCTCGAACATGGCGGATTCCTCAAACGCCGGGTTCATCGTGGCGCTCTCGACGAATGCATCCGCCTGCGTGGAGATCTCGGCGAACTTCAGGAACCAGCGGATCTTCTGCTTGATGTCCTGCTTCGAGCGCTCGATGGTCTCTTTGGTGTCGATCTCGTACGCCCACAGGTTGGGTACGCCGTTTACAGCGGTTGGCTTGCCGTGGACGTTCTGGTCGAGCAGTCCGCTGAGCGAGTGTACGGGATTGGTCGATGCGAGGATAGTGCGCTTCCCTGTTTCTGCCAGGTGCAAAGCGGTGACGCCCGCCATCACGGTCTTGCCCACACCGCCCTTTCCCCCGAAAAACGTGAACTTTAGCTTCGGATGCGCCCCCGCGAACTCGGTCATGGATTGCTTGATCTCTGGCATGTTTATTGTCTCCCGTTGCCGTACATCAGCCCCGCCAGCTTCTCGATCATCTTCAACCCGGTCACATCGCGCTCCAGTTCCGGCACCCGCGCGATCACCTGATGTCCGAAGATTTTGTCGATCTTGCTCAAATAACTCCCCTGCATCTTGAGCCGTTTTTGCAGGTAGGGCGGGATGTCTTGCCCCGCAAGGCTGGCCGGCAGCACCCGGTTGACCGCATAGCCGGCAATGGGGACATCGAAGTTGGCGAACAGTTGCGCCGCTTTCTGGGTGTCCAGGATGATCATCTCCTCCGGCACCACCACGAAGAAGAACGCGGTTTTTCTCTTGTCGGTCAGGATTCCCGAAGACTGGTTAATGCGGTTCTTGATGTACTGCAACTCGGTCAGGATGTGGTCCTCTTCGGTCGTCTTCTGGCGCTTGATGCGGGCCACCATCTCCTCGTGTTCTCGCATTTCCTCCCGGAGCTTGCTGATGCGGTTGATCCACTCGTCGTAAACCTTGGCCATCGAGAGATAGTAGAGCGCGTGCCCCAACGGTACCAGGTCATAAATGTAGTAGTCGTAATCCCCGCCCACGACAATGTCGACGACCGCATCGAAGATCGCAGATTCCTCCATGGCCGGTTCGGCAGAGGCCGCCTGGATGTATTGCTCGATCTCATCCGGTACCCGCTCCATGCCGTACATGTCAAGAATCTTCTTTCGGATTTGGTCCTGATACTGACGGATGTGGGTGTCCGCATCGATCTCCTGGGCGAACAAGTTGTCCATGATCTTCACCGGCCCCTTGCCGAAGATGTCTTGCTGGAAGATGTCACTCAGGGAGGCTTGCGGGTCTACGGAAAAGACCAGAACCTTGTGCCCATTCTGCGCTAACCAGAAAGCGGTCGCCGCGGAGAACGTGGTCTTCCCCAGACCGCCTTTGCCGCCGAACATGATGTAGCGACGCTCCTTGTTTTGCTCGAAAGCTTCTCTTAGTGCCATGAAGTCCTCATACAGTAGCGCCGGCCTGGCCGGCTGTCCGCGAGGGCCGTCTCCCCCTCGCGCGTGTGGGTGGGAAGCCCACACGAACACCCGCCGAGACGGCGGCGTTACGGTCAGAACATCGCGTCCGACACGTCCTTCTCCCGCAGCATTCGCCGCTTCCAGGTGGAGATGTTGGGCACTACGTAAGGGAGCAGCCGCAGTGAATAGTACGGCGGCAGAATGGGGACGCCGATGAGGTCGCCCATGGTGATCAGGATGAACAGATGCTCCATGCTGGCGCGCGTGCGCAGAGCGTAGCGCGACATGTCGTGCGCGCTCATCCCGTAGAACATTTCCTTGACCTTACTGAGAAAACCCTGCTTCTCGTCTCTCTTCTCCGGCTTATCTGTCATAGTTGGCTCCTGGCTCTTCGCTTTTAGCAAAAGCCAAAGCTGTTCCATCACACCCCGTGCAAATGGAACTCTTCCCGGTCCGACAGTTCGCGCTCACGCATTACACGCCGTTTCCACCTGCCGACCTGCGGCAGCACATAAGGTAAGATGCGGAGCGAGTACAGAGGTGGGATGACGGGCACACCCAGCATGTCGCCCATAGTGATCAGCATGAATGCGGACTCCAGCTCGGCCCGCATTTCCAGGGCCTGCTTTTCGAACTCGTAGCCGTACATCCCGTAGATGAATTCGCGAATCGCCTGCAGGATTCGCATCCCCTTCCCTCCCCAGTTCTGTCCTCTCGGTTCGCTGCCTGCCTTCGCCGTACAATAATCAGGGTCGATTGCAGCCGTTATGTCCCCCGCTTTGGCAGTCTTCATTTTGGTGGTGATTCTGGTTGTTGGCGGCTTCGCCCTCGGCACCCAGCGCAATGTACGCCGCGGTCACGATGCGATGCACTGGGTCCAGGGCGGGCTGCCGCTGGTGGGCGAAAAGACGACCTTGCGCTGGCTCGGATCTTCAGTGCTGCAACTGAAAATCCAAAATGCCAAGCGGCCGTTCCGCGAAGCTGAGGTCCTGTTCGTGCTCGAACCGCGCGATGTCGCCCCGCTGTGGTGGCTGGCGCGCGCCCGCGGACGCCGTGACCTGTTCATCTTCCGCAGCCGCATGCATACCCTGCCCGAGCTCGAATGCGAAGCGTTCGAGCCGAAAGCCTGGTCGGCACGCGGTCGCGAAGCCCAGCTTCTCCGCCAACAATGGCAGCCAGTTCCGGTGTGCCACCCCCTGGTCGCCTACGCGCCCGAGGCATCGGCGAACGGCAGCCGACTGCTAGAGCTCGCCGCGCTCGCCGGCTGCCCAATACTACGGCTGTCCATCCAGCGCAGCGATCCCAATTTCGAAGTGCATTGGCCGTTAGCCGAACTGCAAAAGCTGCCCGCGAGCGAAGTGTTCGAGACTTTGCGTAAGCTCGGTCAAGAAGCCTGAAAACTTGTGCCAAGGTGTCCCTCGGTCGGCGACGCGTGCAGTCAATCGCTCTCCCATCCAGATGGCTTCAATGTTGGGTGTCTCAGGTAAAGAGGATTCAGCAGCTCCGCATAAACCTCGTACAAAACCTTGCCGACTGCACGGCGGTATGCGGCGTCCTCCTGCAGCCATCTCTGCTTCACAATGGCAACGGATTCATCTAATCGACCGGAGATGTCAAGTAGCAATTCGCTGATGTATTCCGCAGCAGCAGCGTCTTGTACCAAGAGCACCCCTTCTGACTAGATACGGCTACCGCGCTGGCGCCATTTGCGGCTCCTTTGCCCTCGCGGGCGGAGCCGGCTTCAGCCGCGTCCAGGCCCGCCACGCATCATAGGCAATCAGGACCGAAGCCACGAACAGCAGCGCCGCCACGATAATCATGGCCAGCGCCCCGATAAAATTGATCGGCTGGGCCGTGG
>DASQXC010000236.1:0-4851 GCA_035639935.1 Terriglobales bacterium | reverse complement strand
GATGTACGCAAACTGGTATGAAACGCAAGGGCCCTCCGCTCGGGCTGAAGCCCTCGGTCGGGATGACAATTGATTTTCTGTCGCCTCTTTGCCGCGAACTGCTCATCGTGTACACGGAGTAAAAGCGCTGCTCAAACACAAGGTCCCTCCGCTCGGGCTGAAGCCCTCGGTCGGGATGACAAGGTTAGAGATTTGGCCGACAAGAGCGACGCTTAGCGCGCAGAAGTCAATCCGCGTTAGCGGACCAGGAAGCCAAACAGCGCGCCCAACGAGACCACTCCGAAAGTCAGCCAGGCGACGTAATCGCCGACGTGGCCGCTGTGCAGGGAGCGCAGCGGTTTGATTAGAGCGTCGATGACATGAGTGTTGAGCCGCAGTCTCTGGCGGAAGAGGGCAATGGCGGCGAGCAGGACGGCCCCGACGGAGGCGAAAAGCCCGCGAAGGACTGCGATGTGCAACGGATTCTCCAGCGTGCTTTGCGGCGCGGGCTGAACACCCCCACCCGAGCAAAAGAGGCTCGGGTGGGACACCCCAGCTGCATGTTCCAGGACGCGGGCTGCGTAGCCTGCCTGGTCCTGGAACATGGTTCCAGCTACTTCAGCGCGCTGCCGCAGGGCGGGCAGGAAGGTCACAACCAGGCCTAACGCCAGCAGGAGAGCCGCGGGCGCGAACATGATAGCGGGCGTGTGCTGGTGTTCGTCGGTGGTTTCCCGGCCTTCGTCAGTCTCGCCCTGGCCCGAAGGTGCAGCCTCCTGTACCGGTCCCCAGCCGGCAAAAACGTGGCCGGCAACCCGCAACACCGCGCCTGCGGTCAGCACGCCGGCGGCGATGAAAATCCATGATACCCACGAGAATCGGAGCGTCTTGGCGGACTCCTCCAGCATAGCTTCACCCAGGAAGCTGCCGAATGGAGGCAGGCCAGCGAGTCCTAATCCGCCGAGGACAAATAGGGCGGCTGTGGGCCACAGGCCAAAGCCTGCCCCGTGCAGCTTCAGTTCGTCCACACTCTTGAGGCGGTGCAGCAGGATGCCGGCCGCAAGAAATAGCGCGGACTTGACCATGGCGTGGCCGAGCACGTAGATGGCGGCGCCGGCTAGCGCCTTGGGCGCGAGCAGGGCAAAGCCGATGGTCACGAGTCCCACATGGCTGACCGTCGAGAACGCGAGCAGTCGCTTGATGTGCCGCTGCGCGAAGCACATCACGCCACCCAGAATCGCCGTTAGCGCACCAGCGGCGACGAGGACCCCCCGCACCTGCGCCGCGTGCGGTGCGAACGGCGCCTGGAAGATGGTGCAGTAGATGCGCGCCACAGCGTAGATGCCCAACTCCACCATCACGCCGGAGAACAGGATGCACACCGGCGTCGGCGCCACAGCGTGCGCATCCGCCAGCCAGAAATGGAAGGGCACCACCGCCGCCTTTACCAAAAAGCCGGTCATGATGAACACGAATGCGGTGACAATGAGCGCGTCGTTCTGCCTGCCGAGGGCGCGCCCGATCTGCGCCATGTTGAGCGCGCCGGTACGCGCGTAGAGCATGGCGATTCCGCTCAGCGCCAGAAACGCGCCCACCGTATTGGTGATGGCGAAATTGAGCGCGCCCTGCAGCGGCGCCGGTTCCTCGGTCTTGTACCCGCAAAGGGCGAAGGCAGCGGCGCTCATCAGCTCGAACCACACGAACAAGTTGAACAGGTCTCCGGTCAGGCTGAACGCGCACATGGCTCCCAGGAAGGAAAGCATCAGGGTGTGGAAGAGCGTCCCCACGGAATCGAAATAGTGCAGGCTGTAAATGAAGGCGGCCAGCACCAGCAAGCTGGCCAGGGCCGCCAAGCCAGCGCCGATGGGATCAATCGTGAAGCCGATTCCGATAGCCACGCCGCTGCGCGGGGCCCATCCACCGAACCAGTAGACGAGAGGAGCGGCCGCGGAAGCCCTCATCAATTCAACGTTGATCATCAGCGTCAACGCGCTGGTCAGGATGGCAAGTGCGTCGGCCACGGCGCGCGGCATCACGCGATTGAGAGCTGCCAGCAGAGCAGCCGCCGCCAAAGGCAGCGCCAGCGGCAAGGGCACGACATGATTCATCCGCGCACCCTTCCAATCTTGTCCGGATCCACGGTGCCGGTGCGCTTGTGGACTCCGACCGCCAGGGCCAGCAGCAGCGCTATTACAGTGGCCTCGACGACGACGTCCGTCAGCATCAGCGCCTGCACCACAGAATCCACGGCGCGCGTGCCCACCGGAATATCGGCGAACACCGGCGCAACGCCGCCGGTGCGATAGCCGATCGCCAGCAGCAATACGTAGGTGGACGATTGCAGCACGCCCAGGCAGAGGATCAGGTGGATCAGATTGCGGCTGGTGACGATGCCGTACAGCCCGATCACGAACAGCCAAGCCACGACAGCGTACGGGAGGAGATTCATCGCGGCCCTCGGTATCTGCGGGTCAGAGTTTCGTCGAGGAAGGCGATCTGCAAGAGGATAATCCCGGCCGCTACTTCCAGGCCCGTGGTCAGGCTGAGGGCCCAGATAGTTCCTGCAGAGAACGCGGAGCCGGTTTGGCCGAAAGGGAGCACATTCTGGAGGAAGTATGCTCCGGCAAGCATTCCGGCGAGCCCCAGCAATATGAACCCGCTGGCGCCCACTGCTTCACCGACTTCCACCAGCCAGTGCGGCGCGATGTGGCACAGGTCTTGGTAGGTCGAAACCAGATAAACCAGCAGAGGAATACTCGCGAGGACAACACCGCCTTGGAAGCCGCCGCCGGGCGTGAGCTGGCCGTGCGTCAGGATATACAAGCCGAACACACCCATCGCTCCTACCAGCGCCAGTCCAAAGACGCGCACGGCATCGCTGACCGGGGGCACGGTCCGCTCTTCCGCGCTATCGCGCGGGGGGCGCGGCTGGTCCTGCTTCTGGCGGCGCAGCAGGAGAGTCACGCCCGTCACCGAGGTGAACAGGATGAACTCCTCTCCCAGGGTGTCGAAACCGCGGTAGTCGAAGTTGATGGCCGTAACCACGTCAGTTGCGTGCCGCTCGTAAACGGCCAGGGAATTGACCACGTCCCCATATGGGCCGCGATACTCGCCCCACGGCGGCATGTCGTGCAGCCCCCACAGAAACAGCGCCAGGAAAGCCGCGCCCAGCGGCAGAAACAAGCGCTGGCGCAGGTTCATTGCGGCCTCCGGCGAATCTTGACCAGCGCCAGCAGCACCATGAGCGGCAGCGCGACAGCACCGACGACGATCTGCGACAAGGCCACATCCGGCGCCTGGAAGACGAAGAACATGATCCCCAGCACAATCCCGTAGAATCCGAGAACGATGACTTGCTTCAGCGGGTCGCGGGTGAGGACTACGGCGGTGCCTCCCACGCCGACGAGGAACAGCGCGAAAACCTGGAGGACGAGCATGCTCATGCCGCTTTCTCCTCTTCCGGCAGCACCCTTTCCGGCTTGACGTCCACGCCGACGAGCGGCACGACGGCCTGCTGTGTCCGCCCCGGCAGCAACTGTCCCAGTTCGCGGATGCGGAAGGCGCGCGCCGTGGCATGGCTGAGCACGGCGTTCATGATGAACGTCACCGCTGCGACCAAAATGGCTTTGATCCCCGCCTGCTTCAAACCTTCCTCCAGCAGCACAGCGATCATTATGAGCACCGGGCCGATCGAAGCGGCCGGCGCAAGATAATGGAGCTTCTGGTAGGGGTCGCGCATGACCGCCATGCCAAGACACGAGGCCAGCGCCACCGCGACCGCCAATGCGAGCAGGATTTCGATCGCCAGCGGATGGATCACAACCAGCGCTCCAGGAAACGCGCGAACACCAGGCCGGCGGCAAACGACAGCAGACCGAGAGCCAGTGCCAGATCATAGAACGGGGGACGGTGGAAGCCTTCGGCCAGGAGCACCAGAATCATCACGTCGATGACGCCCGCCATTTCCAGTCCCACCAGCCGCGCACTGGGCTCGCCGCGAAAGCAAACGATGGCGCACGGGATGAGACACAACATCATGCCCACCGCTGCCACGAGCCACACGTTCATGGCTTCGCTCCCAGTTCCTCGGTGATTTTCGGCACGCCGCTGGGGCTGATCTGGTGATACAACATCAGTCGGCGGTCGCGCAGAATCTCGAGAACGATGAAGTTCGGCGGGACTGTAGTGTAGGTGGTCGCCAGCGCCCGCCGCGCGGCCGAGGCGGCATCGCTTGCGCCGGCATCGAAGCGCACGGCGCGATGCAAGCTCCGTGGGTGGTCCATGCGGAGGGCATGCTTCGCCAGGACAAGGAATATTTCCCAAGCCCCGCTCAGCGCGTACCAGGGAAGCGAGAGGGCATACGCCAGCCAAATCGGGCGCGGACGGAACTTCGCCAGACTCTGGGCGCGTGCAAGCTCCGTGCCTGTGGCGGCCAAGGCTGCGATCGCGAGCCCAAGGTAGATCTCCCTTGCATCCAGGCTGCTGGCGAACAGGAGATACAAGCCGAACAGGACCGCAAACTCAACAATCCAGAATGGCGCGATGTGGAGAGGTTTTCGGAGCATGGTCCAAGTAAATAAGAGCCGAGGTGAGTAGCGCGTGTTGCCCCGTGCTCTAGGGAGCCGCTTCCCGGTTCTCAGAAAGCCGATGCCTCTCGGAAATGGGGACAACTGAAAATTATCATCCTGAGCGACCGAGCGCGCCAGCGCGAGGTAGTGCGACCGAAGGACCTTTTTTTTGTGTGGACAATAAACAGCAGGTCCCTCGACTGGCACTCCGCTCGCAAGCTCGCGTGGGGTCCCTCGCTCCGCTCGGGATTTCGGCGGCGGGCTTGGACGCCCGCCAGACGCCTCAACTTCGCTCGGGATGACAATT
>DASQXC010000235.1:0-11057 GCA_035639935.1 Terriglobales bacterium | reverse complement strand
TTGCGCTGGCCTTTGCTGACCTCGCCGAACTTCACCACGCCATCGATCTCGCTGATGACCGCGGTCTCGCGCGGCTTGCGGGCCTCGAAGAGTTCGACCACACGCGGCAGACCGCCGGTGATGTCCTTGGTCTTGGTGGTCTCGCGCGGGATCTTGGCCAGCACATCGCCAGGCGCTACCGTGTCGCCGTCCTGCACCATCAGGTGAGCGCGCGACGGCATCAGGTAACGCTTGCTGGTCTTGCCCCTCACCACGATCGCGGGCTGCCGCTTCTCGTCTTGAGTGTCCGTGACCACGTGCCGCGAAAGGCCCGTGACCTCGTCCACTTCTTCGTGCAGGGTGAGGCCTTCCTGCAAGTCTTTGAAACTGACTGTGCCGCCGATTTCGGTCAGGATAGCGAAGGTGTAGGGGTCCCACTCCACCAGCACCTGGCCCATCTGCACCTGCTGCCCGTCGTCCACCTTGAGCTTGGCGCCGTACACCACGGAATAGCGCTCCTTCTCGCGGCCTTTCTCGTCCACCAAAGCGATCGAGCCGGTGCGGTTCATGGCCACCAGATCGCCTTCTTTCGAGCGCACGGTCTGCAGATTGAGGAAGCGGACAGTGCCGTTGGACTTGGCATCGAGGCGCGATTGCTCGGATACGCGCGATGCCGTCCCGCCGATGTGGAAGGTACGCATGGTGAGCTGTGTCCCGGGCTCGCCGATGGACTGGGCAGCGATCACACCCACGGCTTCGCCCAACTCCACCAGGCGTCCGGACGCCAGGTTGCGGCCGTAGCACATGACGCACACGCCGCGTTTGGACTCGCAGGTCAGCACCGAGCGGATTTTCACCTTCTCGATTCCGGCAGACTGGATGGCGCTCGCCAGGTCTTCGGTGATCTCCTGGTTGACGTCCACGATCACGTTGCCTTCATAGTCCTTGATCTTCTCCAGCGAAACGCGCCCCACGATACGATCGCGCAGCGGCTCAATGATCTCGCCCGACTCGACGATGGAGCCGACGTAGATGCCATCCACAGTCCCGCAGTCCACCTCGCTGACAATCACGTCCTGCGCCACGTCCACGAGACGCCGGGTCAGATACCCGGAATCGGCAGTCTTGAGCGCCGTGTCCGCCAATCCCTTGCGTGCGCCGTGGGTGGAGATGAAGTACTGCAGCACCGTCAAGCCTTCGCGGAAGTTGGCGGTGATCGGCGTCTCGATGATCTCGCCCGAGGGCTTGGCCATCAGACCACGCATGCCGGAGAGCTGGCGGATCTGTTGTTTCGATCCACGCGCCCCGGAGTCCGCCATGATGAAGATGGGATTGATGGTGCCGGACCTGTCGGCCTGTTCGAGCACTCCGAACATTTCGTCCGCGACTTTTTCCGTGATGCCCGACCAGATCTCGATCACCTTGTTGTAACGTTCGCCGTTGGTGATGGCGCCGTCCAGATACTGCTGCTGCACGTTGACCACCTGCTTCTCCGCCTCGCGCACCAGGACCCGCTTGTTCTCTGGGATGACCATGTCATCGATACCGATTGAGAGGCCAGCCTTGGTGGCGTACAGGAAACCCATTTCCTTGATGCGGTCCAGCATGCGGACCGTGATTTCCAGGCCGAAGCGCAGGTAGCAGTAGTTCACTAATTGGCCGATGCCCTTCTTCTTGATGAGCCCATTGACGAAGGGCATGTCATCCGGCAGGTACTCGTTCAGGATCACTCGCCCCACCGTGGTATTGACGAACTGCCGCTCGAACTGCACCGGTTCGGTGTGCAACACGTCCTGGTCGTCGTAGGCTGTGGTGAGGTCGATCACAGGCCCGGTGTAGCGCAGGCGAATAGGCGTGAGCGTCTCGACTTCCTGGGCTTCAAGCGCCAGCAACACCTCGTCGGTATTGGCGAAAGCGCGGCCCTCCCCCTTTGCGCCGGGCTTGGCCTTGGTCAGGTAATAGACCCCAAGCACCATGTCCTGCGTGGGGACGGTGATGGGCTGGCCTGAGGCTGGCGACAGGATATTGTGCGAGCTCAGCATGAGCACGCTGGCTTCAACCTGCGCCTCCGGGGAAAGCGGAATGTGCACCGCCATCTGGTCGCCGTCGAAATCGGCATTGAACGCGGTGCACACCAGCGGGTGGATCTTAATGGCTTTGCCTTCCACCAGCACCGGTTCGAACGCCTGAATGCCCAGGCGGTGCAGGGTCGGCGCGCGGTTCAGCAGGACCGGGTGGTCCTTGATGACTTCTTCGAGGATGTCCCAAACCACCGGTTCTTGCTGTTCCACCATTTCCTTGGCCTGCTTGATGGTGGTGCACTGGCCGGTCTGCTCCAGCCGGTGATAGATGAAGGGCTTGAACAGTTCGAGCGCCATCTTCTTGGGCAAGCCACACTGGTGGAGCTTCAGCTCGGGACCGACTACGATGACGGAGCGGCCGGAGTAATCCACGCGCTTGCCCAGCAAGTTCTGGCGGAAGCGTCCCTGCTTGCCCTTGAGCGTGTCCGAGAGTGACTTCAGCGGGCGGTTGTTGGCACCGCGCAGCACGCGCCCACGGCGGCCGTTGTCGAACAGCGCATCTACCGCCTCCTGCAGCATGCGTTTCTCATTGCGCACGATGACCTCGGGCGCGTGCAGGTCCATCAGCTTCTTCAAGCGGTTGTTGCGGTTGATGACACGGCGGTAGAGGTCGTTCAGGTCGCTGGTGGCGAAACGGCCGCCATCGAGCGGCACCAGCGGGCGCAGCTCCGGGGGGATCACTGGCAGCACGTCCAGGATCATCCACTGCGGCTTGTTGCCGCTCTTGCGGAACGCCTCAACCACTTTCAGGCGCTTGGCATACTTCAGCCGCTTCTGCACCGAAGTCTCGTTCTTCATTTTGTCGCGCAGCTCGGTGGCGAGTTCGTCCACGTCCACGCGCTTGAGGAGCTCCTTGATGGCCTCAGCGCCCATCATGGCTTTGAAGCCAGTGGGACGATATTGCTGGTCGAGTTCGCGGAAACGTTGCTCCTCCTTGATGATCTCCTGCTCCTTGACCGGGGCGTCGCCGGGGTCGATGACCACATAGGCCTCGAAGTACAGGATGGACTCGAGGTCACGCAGGGAGATGTCCAGCAGGTGCCCAATACGGCTGGGCAGGCCCTTGAAGAACCAAACGTGCGAGCAGGGCGAGGCCAGCTCAATGTGCCCCAGCCGCTCACGACGCACTTTTGACAGCGTGACCTCGACCCCGCACTTGTCGCAGATGACGCCGCGGTGCTTCATGCGCTTGTACTTGCCGCAGAGGCACTCCCAGTCGGTTACCGGGCCGAAGATGCGGGCGCAGAACAGCCCATCGCGCTCCGGTTTGAACGTGCGGTAATTGATGGTCTCCGGCTTGGTGACCTCACCGTGCGACCAACTGCGGATTTTTTCCGGCGACGCCAGACTGATGCGGATAGCGTCGAAATCGGCCATCGCGTTTCCCAGGTCAAACGGGCTCGTTCGGTACAAGGTATCCTCCCTTTGCTCCGTGGCAGTAGTCAGTCGCCAGTTGCCAGTTTGTTATTTGGCCATGCGGTTCGGAGCTCTACCGCCTGCTCTTACTTCTAAAAGAGCTGCTTACCAATTGCTTCCCTGCTAGATCACGTGTCAGGGCACGACTTTAGTCGTGCCGTACGAAACCCTTATTGACTTGTCATCCCGAGCGAAGCGCGAGGCGAGCTCCCTCAGGATGACAATTCATTGAGAACCTCACCGGCATGCCTGAAGGCGTGCCCCTTCACAAATATGTCTAAAAACAATCCTCCAGTGGTCAGCCGCCCCATCTGGCAACTGGCGACTGACCACTGGCAACTGTCCTTAATCCGCAGCCGCCACGCTAGTGGTGGTGGCCAGCGGTTTGCGTTCCGCTACCTTGATCAACTCCACATCCAGGCAGAGCGACTGCAACTCGCGGATGAGCACGTTAAACGACTCGGGCACACCCGGCTCGATGGCGGCTTCGCCCTTTACGATCGCCTCATAGATCTTGGTCCTGCCAAAGACGTCGTCGGACTTGGCGGTCAGCAACTCTTGCAGGATGTAGGCTGCGCCGTAGGCCTCGAGTGCCCAGACTTCCATCTCGCCGAAGCGCTGTCCGCCGAACTGTGCCTTGCCGCCCAGCGGCTGCTGGGTGATGAGCGAGTACGGTCCGATGGAGCGCGCATGGATCTTGTCGTCCACCAGGTGCGACAGCTTCAGCATGTAGATGTAGCCAACGGTGACCGGCTGTTCGAACTTCTCGCCGGTCATGCCATCGAACAGTTCAGTCTTGCCCGACTCTGGCAGCTTCGACTCGCGCAGCAGGTTCTTGATCTCGGCTTCATGGGCGCCGTCGAACACCGGCGAGGCGAAGTACACGCCGCGCTCCATACCTTGCGCCAGACCCTCCAACATGTTGTCCTCGAGTTCGGTGATCTGGTCTACGAAGGGCGTCTCTTTGAAGATGGTCTTTAGCTCGCGCCGCACTATCTCCGGCTTGGAGTTGTTCTTCACCAGCACGCCGATGCGCTTGCCCAACTCGTGGCCGGCCCAGCCTAGATGCGTCTCCAGGATCTGGCCGACGTTCATACGGCTGGGCACGCCCAGCGGATTGAGCACAATCTCCACCGCCGTGCCATCGGTGAGGTAGGGCATGTCCTCTTCCGGCAGGATGCGGGCGATCACGCCTTTGTTCCCGTGGCGCCCGGCCATCTTGTCGCCCACGCTCAGCTTGCGTTTCATGGCGATATAAACCTTCACCAGCTTGATCACGCCCGGCGGCAGTTCATCACCTTTCTGCAGCTTGGCGACCTTCTCGTTGACGATCTTGCGCAGCACGTCGATCTGCCGCGAGGTCATCTCTTCGATCTCGTCGATCTGCTCGTTCACCCGCGGGTCCTTGTCGGCGTACTTGATGCGCTTCAGATTGCGGGTCGAGATGCGCTCGATGGTCTCACGGTCGAGGATCGTGCCTTTGGTGAGCAACCGTTTGTTGGTACGCTCATCGTGCAAGTCGGCTTGCACCTCCTTGCCGCCCAAGAGAGCCTCCAAGCGTTTCAAGCGCTCGTCGGTGAGAATTCGGATCTCATCGGACAGGTTCTTTTCCAGCTTTTCGATCTCCATGGCCTCGATGGACTTGGCGCGCTCGTCCTTCTCCTGCCCTTTGCGGGAGAAGATCTTCACGTCCACGATGGTGCCCTCGATGCCGGGCGGGCAGGTGAGGGAGGCATCGCGCACGTCGCCAGCTTTCTCGCCAAAGATGGCGCGCAGCTGCTTCTCTTCCGGCGTGAGTTGGGTTTCGCCTTTGGGCGTGACTTTGCCCACCAGGATGTCGCCCGCCTTGACCGTGGCGCCGATGCGGATGATGCCGCTCTCGTCCAGGTCGCGCAGCGCCGATTCGCTCACGTTGGGAATATCGCGCGTGATCTCCTCCGGACCGAGCTTGGTGTCGCGCGCCTCGATCTCGAACTCCTCAATGTGGATCGAGGTGTAGTAATCCTCCTTCACTAAGCGTTCGGAAACCAGGATGGCGTCCTCGAAGTTGTACCCCCGCCAGGGCATGAAGGCGACGAGCACATTGCGGCCCAGCGCCAGTTCGCCAAAATCGGTGCAGGGGCCGTCCGCGATCACCTGTCCTTTAATTACCCGGTCGCCCTTCTTCGCGATGGGCTTCTGGTTGATGCAGGTATTCTGGTTCGAGCGCTTGAATTTGATGAGCTGGTAGATGTCCGAGCCGACTTCGCGCGAGAGCTGCCCGGGATGATGCTCGCCCTCGACGCGCACGATGATGCGCTCGGAATCCACGGAATCGACGATGCCGGAGCGGCGCGCCAGCACCACCGCCCCCGAATCGCGCGCGGTGACACCTTCCATCCCGGTGCCGACCAGCGGCGCTTCCGCCCGCAGCAGCGGAACGGACTGGCGCTGCATGTTGGCGCCCATCAGAGCGCGGTTGGCGTCATCGTGCTCAAGAAACGGAACCAGCGACGCGGCAACGGACACGAGCTGCTTGGGGCTGACGTCGATGTAATCCACCTCATCGCGGCTCACCAGAACGAAATTTCCAGACTTGCGGGCGTTCACCAGCTCGGGGACGAGGCGGCTCTTGTCATCCAGCTCGACGTTGGCCTGTGCGATGACGTGCCGGTCCTCCTCCCAGGCCGAGAGATAGAAGGAATAGGGCTCGATTTCGACCTGATGGCGCCGGCGCTCCCTCAGCTCGGCATTGACCTTCTGGATCTCATGCTTCTCGACGTGGTCGCCGACCCGGTAATCGCTATCACCGGCATTAACTACGGTAACGTACTCCTGCACCCGGGCGCCCTTCACTCGGCGGTAAGGGGACTCGATGAAACCGTAATCATTGATCCGCGCATAGCAGGAAAGGCTGGAAATCAGGCCGATGTTCGGCCCCTCCGGCGTCTCGATGGGGCAGATGCGCCCATAGTGCGTGGGATGAACGTCGCGCACCTCGAACCCTGCGCGCTCGCGCGACAGCCCGCCAGGCCCAAGCGCCGAAAGCCGCCGCTTATGGGTGATCTCCGAAAGCGGGTTGGTCTGGTCCATGAACTGGGAAAGCTGCGAGGAACCGAAAAACTCGCGGATGGCCGCCATCACCGGCTTGGCGTTCACCAGGTCGTGCGGCATGGCCGTGCTCATCTCCTGGTACACGCTCATCTTTTCCTTGATGGCGCGCTCCATGCGCACCAGCCCAATGCGGAACTGGTTCTCGAGCAACTCGCCGACAGCGCGCACACGCCGATTGCCGAGATGATCAATGTCGTCCACCGCGCCCACGTTTTTACGCAGCTTCAGCAGATATCGGATAGTGCCGTAAAAGTCCTCGGGTTCCAGCGTGCGGTTCTCGAGATTGGTGGCGTCGGCGCGCTCGAACAGCTTGATGTTGAACTTCAGCCGCCCCACCTTGGAGAAGTCATACTTGCGCGAGTCGAAGAACATGCCGTGGAAGAGCGACGTTGCGGTGTCGAGGGTCGGCGGATCGCCAGGACGCAGCTTGCGATAGATTTCGATCAGCGCTTCCTGTGGCGTCTTGACCGAGTCACGTCGCAAAGTCTGGCTGATGACCACGCCGACGTCGTCGCGCTCGGGGAAGAACAGGTGCAGCTCAGTGATGCCGGCATCAATCAGCTTGGCCAGCTTGTCGGTGGTCACCTCGGAGTTGGCTTCGAGCAGCACCTCGCCGGTATTGGTGTCCACGATGTCGGCGGCGGTGAAGGCCCCTTCCAGATCGGTGGTGTCAATCTCGATCTCGGTAACCTTCGCCTTCTGGATCTCTTTCAGGATGGCGGGAGTGATCTTCCGTCCTGAGTGCGCGATCTCCTCGCCGCCGCGACCGACCACGCGATGCGAGAGTTTCATCCCAGCCAGATTGGTGGGACGGTCAATGCCGGGTTCCAGCGTCCAGTAAAGCTTCTTGTCGCGGATGGCAATGCGATCCACGGTGTAGAAGGTGCGCAGGATGTCCTCATCAGAACGCAGTCCCAGCGCGCGCAGGAAGATGGTCCCCAGGAACTTGCGTTTGCGGTCAATGCGCACGTAGAGCACGTTCTTCTGGTCGTACTCGAATTCCACCCAGGAACCGCGATACGGAATGATCTTTCCCAGGAAGTAGGTGCGCTGGTTGGCGGTTTCGAAGAAGACGCCCGGGGAGCGGTGCAACTGGCTGACGATCACGCGCTCAGTGCCATTGATGATGAACGTTCCGTTCTGGGTCATCAGCGGGATATCGCCGAAGAAGACCTCCTGCTCCTTGATGTCGCGGATCGACTTGTTGCCCGTCTCCGGGTCCTTCTCGAAGATGGTCAGGCGGATCGTGACCTTGAGTGGCGCGGAGTAGGTCATGCCGCGCTCCTCGCATTCGGTCACGTCATACTTGAGCTGCAGCCCGACGGGGTCGCCGCACTTGTTGCAGAAGTCGGGTGTATTAGCGTTATAGGTGCCGCACTTCGAGCACAGCACCTGCCCAGGGTGAAACGGATCGGTGATCACCGTGGAACCGCAGTTCCGGCACGTGGTGCGCAAGTGGTGCAGTCCCTTCAGGTGGCCGCACTTGCATTCCCAGTTCCCGATGGCGTAATCCACGAACTCGAGCTGCGACAGGTTGCGGAAGTCCGAGATGGGGAACACGGACTGGAACACCGACTGAAGGCCAGTGTCCTCCCGTTCGCTGGGCAACATGTCCATTTGCAGGAAGCGGTCATACGAGCGCTTCTGAACTTCAATGAGGTTCGGGATCTGGATAGTGGCTGGGATCTTCGAAAAATCGAGTCGGTTACGAACGGCGTGATCCTTGTTCGACATGAACAGCTCCTAAATGAACATCAATAACACCGGCATCTCGCCGGTTTGCTGGGGTCACCTGCGCGTGAAAAAGACCTTTGAAAGACAACAGAAGATCGCAGGGACGTGGATCCCCGCAACTGCCAGGAACGGCAACCAACAACTCCTGATTTGTGTTTACCCGCGCCAGTTATGTGTGCCTGCGCCCCGCCTGCTGCGGGGCCACTCGGCTGAGCTTCCTGCGCCGGGCCCGTCCCAGCGCCCTGTGGAGACAGCAGAAGCGATACGCATTAGACGCTCCCGACCGCCTCCAGGATTCGTCGGGCGTTGCCCGTCATTTCACCTCGACGCTTGCTTCCGCATCCATGGACCGGCGGTGCTTGGCGGGAGCCTGAGCCCGCCGCCGCCATCCTGAGCGCAGCGAAGGATCTCTCGCTCCAACTACTTCACCTCTACTGTCGCTCCGGCGTCCGTGAACTTCTTTCTGATCGTCTCCGCCTCTTCCTTGGAGACGCCTTCCTTGATCGGCTTGGGTGCTCCATCCACCAGGTCCTTGGCCTCCTTCAGGCCCAGATTGGTGACTTCACGCACCGCCTTGATGACATTAATTTTGTTCGCGCCGACTTCTTTAAGTATCACCGCAAACTCAGTCTTCTCTTCGACCGGAGGCGCACCCGGTGCCGCTCCTGGGCCGGTGACCATCACCGGAGCCGCCGCGGCCGCGGAAACCCCAAGGCGCTCCTCGAGTTTCTTGACGAGCTGCGCCGCGTCCAGCAGCGACAGGCCTACGATTTGCTCTTCCAGTTGTTGCAGATCCGCCATTTGTGTTCTCCACTCGTTATTGATTTATTGCGCTGTTATCAGCCAGAGCCTATCAAGCGCCCGCTTCCGCCGACTCCTTGAACTTCTTCTCCTTCACTCCCTGATCCACGACCACAGCCAGATTGCGGCCCACGGCGTTGAGCGCGGTGACCAGCCGCTGCGCCGGAGCAGTGATGAGGAAGAGCAGCTTGCTGTAGATCTCTTCCTTCGAGGGCATGGTGGCTAGGGCTTCAATCTCCTTGATCGAGATCACGCGCCCTTCGACCACACCTGCCTTGAACGTGAACTCCGGATTGTCCTTGGCATATTTGGCGAGCGCTTTGGCCAGCGTCACCGCATCACCGGCCGTGAAGGCGATCGACGTCACCCCGGAGAGATCCTTCAACACCTGCTCGGCGGCTGTGCCCTTGGCGGCGCGCTCGGCGAGTGTGTTTTTGACCACGGTGTACTTGGCGCCCGCGCCGCGCACCGTTTTGCGCAGCTCGAAATCCTGCGAGACCTTGAGCTTGCCAAAGCTGCCGACAATGACGTTGTTCACGTTCTTTAGGTCTGCGCTCAGCTTCTCGATCAACGCGCTCTTCTTTGCTTTAGTAAGTGCCATCTTTGGTTTCTCGAATTCGCCATTGGCGCTTGGGCTCTTCTAAGCAACAGCGTGCTGTCAAGCTTTCGCCGCCGCTTCAATGGCCGTGGTGTCGAGCGCGATCCCCGGTCCCATCGTCGAGGACAGGGTCACGCCTCTGATGTACTTTCCTTTTGCGGCCGCCGGCTTTGCCTTTACCACACTGGAAATCACGGTGGTCGCGTTCTCGACCAGCTTTTCCGGAGGAAAACTGATCTTCCCCACCGGCACATGTACCAGCGCCGTCTTGTCTGTGCGGAACTCGACCTTCCCCGCCTTCACTTCCTGCACGGCGCGGGCAACGTCGAAGGTCACGGTCCCGGTCTTCGGATTCGGCATCAGGCCCCGCGGACCCAGCACCTTGCCTAGGCGGCCGACCGCCTTCATCATGTCAGGGGTGGCCACCACGGCATCGTAGTCGATCCAGCTCTCTTTCTGGATCTTCTCCACCATCTCTTCGCCGCCCACGAAGTCGGCGCCTGCCTGCTCGGCTTCTTTGGTCTTCTCGCCCGACGCGATCACCAGCACGCGTTTGGATTTACCCAGCCCGTGCGGCAGCACCACCGTACCCCGCACCATCTGGTCTGCATGCTTGGGGTCAACACCCAACCGCAAGGTCAGCTCTACCGTCTCGTCGAACTTTGCGTATTTCACCTTCTGCAGCAGGGGTACGGCTTCGTTCAATGCGTATGGCCGCTTTTCGACTCCTGCTCTGGCCTTTGTGATGTTCTTGCCTGCTCGTATTGCCATTTGTTATCCGCGAATTTGTAATTGGTAATTTGTAATTCGTGATTTTGCTTTGATAGCCGACTCGTCCTAACAATGGCCACAATTTACAAATTACAAATTTGAAATCTCCTCTTACGCGACCACATCAATCCCCATAGACCGCGCTGTTCCCTTCACGCTCTTGATGGCCGCCTCGAGCGACATCGCATTCAGGTCCGGCATCTTCTGGCGCGCAATCTCCTCGACCTGCTTTTCGGTGACCTTGCCCACCTTATCCTTGTTGGGCGTACCCGATCCCTTAGCGATGCCGGCAGCACGCTTGAGCAGCACCGATGCCGGCGGCGTCTTGGTGATGAAAGTAAACGATCGGTCATTGTAGACCGTCACCACTACCGGGATGATGAGGCCGTCCAGTTCCCTGGCGCTGGTCCTGGCGTTGAACTGCTTGCAGAACTCCATGATGTTGACCTGCGCCTGACCCAGCGCCGGCCCAATGGGCGGCGCTGGTGTGGCCTTGCCCGCCGGGATCTGCAACTTGACACTACCTGTAATCTTCTTCGCCATTCTCCTCACCAGTCACTGCTAACGCTAACGAGATGACAATT
>DASQXC010000234.1:0-2684 GCA_035639935.1 Terriglobales bacterium | reverse complement strand
ATCGCATTGTATATTTCCCCCAAGTCATAAGGATCCCTCAAGCAATTGCTCGCCCAAGTTGTTTGTGAGGTCGGCCTCGCTCAGCAACCGGTTCGTGTTTTGCCAAGCAGAACACCTCGCCGTGCCATGCAGATGCTGCGTCCCGAGGACGGTGAGCGATCAGACCGTTCGGCGAGGTGTTCGGACGGCATATTCCGGATTGTTATGGCCAAAAGCAATGCGATGGAGGTGCTATCACGTGGCACCACCGTGCCATGGAATCGCAGCCCTGGGGGTTTGGGGCCGTAACCGCATCCTAGGGGGACCCGGCTGCGGGCGCCTCCACATTTTGACAGATAGTTCTTTGACAAATGGTTCTTATGTGCTATTCCTCTTCGACTTCCGGGCCATTGCCCTGTTTTGGCGGCGTAACTATCCTGCCCGGACAAGATCCGAAAGACCATGCATCAGCCAAGCAAGGCGTCCAGTGTGGGGCAGTCGCGCCGCATGCTTGTGCGCCTGGCGGCTGTGGCGCTGGTAGTTGCTGGCGCCATCGCATCACCGTGGTTGCTGTCCGCTGGCTTGCTGGCGATCGCGTTACATGAACTGGCGCACGTGCTGGTGGCGCGCCGGTACGGACTACAGGTGAAGCGCTTCGGTGTGGCATGGAGAGGCGTCTACATCGTGCGACAGCAAGGCAGGCCGATCGAAGAGTTCTGCACTGCTCTAGCTGGACCTGCAATCAACTTGGTGCTGGCCTCGGTCTCATGGGGGATTTGGCCGGTGTTTGCGGCCGCCAATCTGATTGTGGGAATGTACAATATGCTGCCCCTGCCGGGCAGTGATGGGTTGCGTGCCTGGCGAGCTATTTGCCTTGAATCGCGGCGATAGCTTTGAGCGAGGCTGAGGTCCAATTTCGCGCCATTCTGAGAGCCGATCTCCAGCGTCATTATTCCCGGATCGAATGCGGCTTCGCGCGAGCTGAGGCATCTCGGCATGCGAAGTTGTCCGAGCCAAGTGGCGCTCATGTGCCATTAACCCTAAACTTCCGTGCTATTGCTGGGTTTTTGCTGCGCATTATGCTGCTCGTACGAGGAGATATGGATGATGGACCAGCCAAGCACGGGTGGTGTGAGGGAACGGCACGCAGTGGGCGACGGCGATACATTGACTGCGGAGTGCGGAGGACTGTATCAGGCTGGCTACGATGCTGGCTACGCCAAAGGCCGCGAGGACGGCTACCGGGCGGCCTACCACGAATGCGGCGGCGGCCCCCGGCAAAATGGCAGTTCGAATCTGGTGAATGAACCCGCCGTCGCATCGAGTGCCATGCCCACTCGCAGGCGCGGGCTCCTGGCTTTGCCGTGCGAGCGCTGCGGCACTTTTCTCTATAGCGATGAGCCACAGTGTCCGCGCTGTAAAACGAAGGTAATCGGCAGGTGAGCGCGCGTGATCCCGTTGCGGTGACCGGGGTCATTTGCGGATCCCGCAACTGTCAGCGACACTGCTCTCGCGATGCTTAAGCAGGGCCCAGCCGTCGGAAACGGGATGCAGAAGCCCGTCTGCCCACAGAATAGCTCCCCCGCGAGCGAGCGCCGAGCCCCGTCGCGAAGGCCGCAGCCACCAATGCATTCCGGCTCGCCCGGTTCCGGTTCCCCCACGCCCGTGCCATGCGGCTCCCCTGTTCTTCCGATTTCTCCGAGCTCGGTAACCCGCTACGCTGAAGCCCGCCGGAAACTGCCAGCAGACCCAGGGAGCGCACGGAAACATGCCTCTTCGTGATCTCGCCAAACTGGAGCTTCTTCTCCGCCGATCTCTTCTTCACATCGACGAGGGCGGCGAAGCTGCAGCCAGTGAGACAAAAGGCCATCCCGGCGCCGAGCCTGGGTCCGAGGAGGAACGTGTCCTCATCATCGTACCGGCGTACAACGAGGCTGAATCGCTACCACGGCTGCTTAAAGCGTTACGCGTCGCGTGCCCTGGCTGTGACCTGGTAGTGATCGATGATGGTTCCACCGACCATACGCGCCGGGTTGTCGAAGGCCGTGCGCGTGTGGTTTCGTTGCCCTGCAATCTGGGAATCGGTGGTGCGGTCCAAACCGGCTTGCAGATCGCTCTCCGGGAAGGCTACAAGTTCGCAATACAGGTGGACGGCGATGGGCAGCATCCTGCCCAGGAAGTTTCCAAGCTGCTGAAAGCGGCGCGGGACTCAGGATGCGACCTGGTCGTCGGATCGCGTTTCCGGAACATGGGAGGATACAAATCCACGACTGCGCGCCGGCTGGGGATCCGCTTTTTCTCATTGCTTCTCTCCCGCATTTGCCGCAGGCGCGTCACCGATCCGACTTCCGGATTTCGGGTTATGAATCGCCGTGCCATACGGCTGCTGGCCGCGCGCTACTCCGAAGATTTCCCGGAAGTGGAGGCCCTGGTTCAGGCGCATCGCGCCGGGCTGCGCGTGCTGGAAGTACCGGTCGAAATGGCTGAGCGCGCCGCCGGAAGATCCAGCATCGGAACCGTGAAATCGATTCTTTACATGATGAAGGTACCGCTCGCCATCTTCATGAGCCTGCTGCGGGAGCGCGAATTCGGGCTGACCGATTAGGAACTATGACCGAACATGGACAAGGCCTGGTCTTCCTTATTACGCTGGTGATCTTTGCGGCGGTGATGGGGCTGGTACTGAAGCGCAAGATCACCGAGCG
>DASQXC010000233.1:0-4198 GCA_035639935.1 Terriglobales bacterium | reverse complement strand
TGTCAGCCGCAGATCGCAGCGTCACGATGTGTGTGCCCACGATATCGCCTTCGCGGATCGAAGTGATTTCCAACTCTACTCGGCTCTTGTCTTTGAGAATCTTCTGCAACATGGAGGCTGTGCCCGAAGGTTTATCCTTCTTCTGCGCGTGATGACGCTCCTCAATCCGGCCAGAGTATCCTTTGGTGAGCGCCCCTGCCGCCGCCTGTGCGACGTCGAAAAATACGTTTACGCCTACAGAGAAATTGGAGGCGTACAGGAAGCCGATACCGCTCTTCTCGACCAGTTCGCAGATGCGAGGCAGTTCCCCGTACCAGCCGGTGGTGCCAACTACCATTGTCGCTCGGGCGCGGGTGCAGGCAGCGATGTTCTCCACTACGGCCTTGGGCGTGGTGAAATCAATCACGACATCCACACCTTGGAGATTTTGCCTAGTCAATGCCGCCCCGGCGGGATTGTCGCTGCTCCCTAGGACCCGCACATCGTGCCCGCGCTCGCGCGCTACTTCCGCCACCAGCGACCCCGTCTTGCCTTTGCCCAAGAGGAGCAGTTTCATGATGTAGCGCCGGCGTCTCGCCGGCTGTCTTGGCGGCATCCCGCCGCCGCATTCAGGCGAACACGTCGGGATCCAACTCGCTGAAAAACGTTTCGTGTAGCCGGTGCACAGCTTCAGGCACATCGTCTTCTTCGATCACGAAGGTGATGTTGATCTCCGACGCGCCCTGCGAGATCATGCGCACGTTGATGTCGGAGATTGCCGAGAACACTTTGGCCGCAATGCCGGGTGTGCCGCGAATGTTCTCTCCCACCAGGCAGACAATAGCCTTGCGTCCTTCATACTTCACGTAGGCCAGCTTCTCCAATTCCGCCGCGATGGCCGGGATGGCCTCATTGGAATCTACGGTGAGCGACACGCTGACCTCGGAAGTGGAGACCACATCAACGGGGCAGCGCTGCCGGTCGAAGACCTCAAAGATGGATTTCAGGAAGCCGTGCGCCATCAGCATGCGCGCCGAAACTACGTCCACTACGGTGATGCGTTTCTTTGCGGCAATGGCTTTGAATGTGTTGGTGCAGCTCGGAGCGCGAGCTGTTATGCGTGTGCCCTCGTTCTTGGGATTGCGCGAGTTGAGCACCTGCACCGGGATATTCTTTTCGATCGCGGGAACGAGGGTGGCCGGGTGGAGCACTTTGGCGCCGAAATACGCGAGTTCCGCAGCCTCGTCGAAGCTGATGGCCCGAATTCGCCGCGCGCCGGCGCACAGGTTGGGATCGGTGGTCATCATGCCATCGACATCGGTCCAGATCTCGATACGCTCCGCTCCCAGGGCTGCGCCGACGATAGCCGCCGTGAAATCGGAGCCGCCGCGGCCCAGCGTTGTGGTGACGCCGTCGGCGTTTGCGGCGATAAAACCGCCCATCACTGGAACCCTGCCGGAATCCACTAGCGGCTTGAGGCGCGAGATGGTGCGGTCGTTGGTCTCGTCAAAGATGGGAAGGGCATGAGTGTAGCGGCTGTCGGTGCGGATGCATTCGCGCGCGTCCACCAGCCGCGCGGCAATCCCCCGTGTGGTGAACGCGGCCGCAACCATCTTGCTTGAGACGCGCTCGCCGAACGAGGCCACATGGTCGCAGCTACGTGGGGTCAGTTCGCCGACCGCCGCAAGTCCGCGCAGCAGTTCGTCCAGGCCGTCGAAATCCGATTGCAGCTCACTGTGGAACTGGGTGAAGACTCCCGTCCCTAGCAACTCGCCGGCCACGTTGTAGTGCCTCTCGCGTAGCGTGCGGGAAAGTTCGATGGCCTTTTCGCGGTCGCCAGCGCCGGCGGCGCGCGCCATGGCCAGGAGTTGGTCGGTGACCTTGGCCAGCGCGCTTACCACGACGACCGGCTTTTCCGGCAGGCGCTCGCGCACGATGCACGCCGCGCGGTCAATGGCGGCGGCGTCTTCCACAGACGTGCCGCCAAATTTCATTACGATCATGCGAGAGGCTCGCGGGTCAATCCAGGTATCCCTGCACCTTCAGCAGTTCCGCATTGAGCAGGGCCGCGCCCGCCGCCCCGCGGATGGTATTGTGCGAGAGCACAGTGAACTTCCAGTCCAGCAGACTGCAGGGACGCAGCCGCCCTACGCTCACGGACATGCCGCCGCCACGTTCGGCGTCCAGCCGCGGCTGCGGACGATCCGGCGCGGTGTCGTAGATGATTGGTTTCTCGGGCGCGTCGGGCAGCTTCAGCTCCTGCGGTTGGCCGCGGAAGCTGCGCCAGGCCTCAATCAACTCTTCTGATTTAGCGGATTTTTCCAGCTTCACCGCGACCGACTCGGTGTGCCCGTCCTCCACCGCTACGCGGTTGCATTGAGCGCTGATCCGAAAATCGGCCGTATCAATCGCGGACCCGTTCAACCGGCCCAGCATCTTGACGGCCTCCGCCTCCATCTTTTCTTCCTCGTTGGCGATGTAAGGAATGATGTTGCCCAGGATGTCGAGCGAAGCCACGCCCGGATAGCCCGCGCCGCTCACCGCCTGCATGGTGACGACGAATACCTGCTTCAGCCCAAATCGCCTTTGGATTGGCGCCAGCGCCAGCACGAGTCCCAGAACCGAGCAATTGGAGTTCGTAACAATGAAGCCGCCGGACTTCCGCCGCCAGGACTGGCATTCCAGCAGCTTGAGGTGCTCGGGGTTCACCTCTGGGATGACCAGCGGTACGTCTCTCTGCATGCGGAAGGCGCTGGAGTTCGAGATCACGGCGCAACCGGCTTCGGCGAATCGCGGCTCTACTTCCTTGGCAATGGCGGCGTCCAATGATGCGAAGATTACCTTGGGCGCGCCGGTAGGTTCTGCCGCGGAGACCTTCATGCTGGCGACCCGCGCAGGGATCGGGGTGCGCAACTTCCAGCGCGCAGCTTCGGCGTAGGTCTGCCCGGCCGAGCGCTCCGATGCCGCCACCCATGCCACCTCGAACCAGGGATGGTCCTCCAGCAACTGAATGAATCGCTGGCCTACTATGCCGGTCGCGCCAAGGATTCCTACGGGGATTTTCTCTGCCATAAATCTGTTCGATTTTAACAGCAGTTTTGTTGCGGCCATAAAACTCTGTGCCTCTGCCTCTCTGTGGCAGGCGCGACTGCTGGGGTACAATCGGGCCGGTGCTGCTAGGTGTCATCGCTGGATCCATCGGCGTCGTCCGAGCCACATTCTTTGCATCAGCAGGAACTGGAGCGCGAGCGCGACCGCCTGCGATTGCTGCTCGACGTCACCAACCTGCTGGTGGCGAACCGCAATTTCCGCGAGCTGTTCATTGCCATCTCGGGCCTGCTGCGCAAGATCATCCACCATGATTATGCGGCGCTAATTCTGCCCTCCGCCGGCCGCGATCTGCTGCGTGTCTACGCTCTCGACTTTCCCGCAGGCAAAGGTCTGATCCACCAAGGGACCACTTTTTCCATCGAGGACTCGCCCGCGGGATACACGTACAGCCAGCGCCAGCCGCTGCTGGTGGACAACCTATTCGGTCAATTGGCGCGCTTTCCTTCCGAGTTCACGCGCCAGTTGCTGCAGGAGGGCATTCGCTGCGCCTGCTGGCTGCCGCTGGTGAACCGTGATCGTGCGCTGGGGGTGTTGGGCGTCGCTTCCAAGCGCGAGTCCGCCTTGTCCCGCGATGATCTGGATTTGCTTACCCAAGTGGCGAATCAGGCGGCGATCGCGGTGGACAATGCCCTCGCCTTCCGCGAAATCGCCGAGCTCAATCGCAAGCTGGCGCAAGAAAAAAGCTACCTGGAAAGCGAGATCCGCACCGAGTACAACTTCGAATCCATCATCGGCAAGCACCCGCTGTTGAAGCGGATCTTGCGCCAGGTGGAGACGGTGGCCCCCACGACCTCCACGGTCCTCATCTTGGGCGAAACCGGCACCGGCAAGGAGCTTATCGCCCGCGCCATCCACAACCTCAGTAGTCGGCGCGAGCGCACCTTCGTTAAGCTGAATTGTGCCGCCATTCCCACAGGTCTCTTGGAAAGCGAACTCTTTGGCCACGAGAAGGGCGCGTTCACTGGCGCGATCTCGCAGAAGATAGGCCGGCTGGAGCTGGCTCATAAAGGAACGCTCTTCCTCGATGAGGTGGGCGACATTCCCCTTGAGCTGCAGCCCAAGCTCCTGCGCGCGCTCCAGGAGAAGGAGTTTGAACGGATTGGCAGCA
>DASQXC010000232.1:0-3907 GCA_035639935.1 Terriglobales bacterium | reverse complement strand
CCGGTAATCTGGTCGCGCTCGCTGGCGTGTTGCTTGGCATGGCTGCGCTCGCCGCAGGGAGGGGTCCCCGCACGGCTAGCAACGACCTCTATCATCGCGTGATGCTAGCCCTGATCATAGCCAGTCTTCTGATTCTGTTTTTCGCAAGATCAGCGTTGCGGCGGACCTGAACCGGCCGTTTCATAAATGGTCTTCGGAGGGTGCGATGAAAAGGCACTGTCTGCTGGCAATCGCTTGCTTTGTGGCCGCCACGTGTCTCGCTCAACGTGCTGCTCTCGATGCCGAGGGACACGCCTGGTGGCAGCACGCTGTGTTCTATGAGATCTACCCGCGCAGCTTCGCCGACAGCAACAATGACGGCACCGGCGATCTCAATGGCATCACCGCCAAGCTCGATTACCTGAAGTCGCTGGGCGTGGACGCCATCTGGATCACGCCGTGCTTTCCGTCGCCGCAGGTGGATTTTGGCTACGACGTTTCCGACTACCAGAACATCGACCCGCAATACGGCACGCTGGCGGACTTCGACCGACTGGTGCGCGAGGCGGATAAGCGCGGAATCCGCATCATCCTTGATTTCGTGATGAACCACACCTCCGACCGGCACAAGTGGTTCCTGGAATCGCGTGCATCACGAACCAACCCGAAGCGCGACTGGTACGTCTGGCGGGATGGAAAGGAGCCCGGCCATCCACCGAACAATTGGATATCTCTGTTTGGCGGGCCGGCGTGGCAGTTTGATCCAAAGACGGGCCAGTATTACTACCACTATTTTTATGCCCAGCAGACCGATCTGAACTGGCGCAACCCCGCGGTCGAGCAAGCCATGTTCGACGTCACGCGCTGGTGGTATCGCCGGGGTGTCGCCGGCTTTCGACTGGATGCTGTGGACACCCTGTTTGAAGACCCGCAATTACGCGATAACCCGCTCAAGCCGGGCGTAAACAAGTACGGAGACCCAAACGAGGAAGAGATCTACAACAAGCGCTTTCCGGAAGTGCACGATGTATTGAAGCGACTGCGCAAAGTCGCCGACGAGTACGGCGCAGTGCTGATCGGGGAAACCTGGACCGAGGATGTGGCTGAACTGCGGCAATACTATGGCGAGCGCGGAGACGAACTACAAATGCCGATGGATTTTCTGTTCGCCGAGGTCAACAAGCTTTCCGCGTCCGAGTTCCGCAAGCAGATCGCGGCGGTGGATTCTACCGGCGGCTGGCCGGTGTACGTGTTCAGCAATCACGATATCTTGCGCCACTATGTTCGTTACGGCGACGGCGTGCACAATGACCAGATCACTAAGCTGCTCGCGGCGCTCTATCTAACCTTGCGAGGCACGCCGATCATGTACTACGGCGAAGAGATCGGAATGGAAAACAACGATCCCCAGCGCAAACAGGACGTGAAGGACCCAATCGGGAAACGGGGCTGGCCGAGGGAAAAGGGACGTGACGGGGAGCGGACTCCCATGCAGTGGGATAGTACGAAAAATGCCGGCTTCAGCACTGTCGCGCCTTGGCTTCCAGTTCCGTCTAGCTACGCTACTCACAATGTTGCTACAGAGGAAAAGGATCCGAACTCGATCTTGGCGTGGTACAAGCGGTTATTAAAACTACGGCACACCGACCCGGCGCTGCTCGAAGGCAAGTGGATACCGCTGAACGAATCCGACCAGAACGTGCTGGCGTACCTTCGCCGATATAAGAACCAGGCGGTGCTTGTTGCCCTGAACATGTCTGGGCAAGAGCAGAAAATCCAGCTTGATTTACATGGACAGGACCTGGCCGGAGCCGCTTTTGAACCCCAGATGAGCACTGCGTCGGCGCAGCTCAATGCGGGCAGGCTTACGCTGAAACCGTTTGGAGTCTATATCGGACGGCTGCAAGCGCCAGCCGCTGGGAGTCGATAGTGGACGAAGGAATCGGTTACCGAGGCACGATACCAGTTAGTAGTGGACGATGATTTCAGTGGCTTTGCTCGCCGGCACAGAAACGGCGACCATGCGGGCGGCTGCCTCGAAATGCACCCCTGACACTTGGCTCCCATTAAGGGTGACCGCGCGCGGAGCGGCCTGCGCTCCGTGTACGGTGACTTCGAAGGACTGCCACCAGGGCCGGTAGCTGCCTTCCGGCGCGGAGATATTCACTCGCACTTCACCCACAGTAGCCTGGCAAGTGAAGCTTGTGCGCTGAAAGTCGCCCCGCTTGTAAGCGAACGTGTTGCCATCATCGGCGTACACGGCTCCGTGACAATGCGGCCCGGGATAGACGTGCACCTGCAGTGGGCCTTGCGGCGTCTCGCCGACGTACTGAATCGTCGCTTGCTTCGCGATAATGGCCCCGGCGCGAACGTAAAGTGGGAGTACATCGAGCGCCGGATCGACGCTTAGGGTTGTTCCGCCTTTGATCGTATTGCCGGTCCAGAAGTCATACCAATTGCCTTCGGGTAGCCTCACCTGCATGGTTTCTACGCGCTCCGTCAGCTTGGGCGCAACCAGCAAGGCGTTGCCGAACATGAATTCCGCATCGGTGGTGGTCAACTCGCGATCCTGTGGAAATTCCAAAAACATCGGTCGCATCAGAGGCACTCCCGTCCTGGAGGTTTCTTCCATTGCGGTGTAGATGTAGGGCAACAACTGGTACCGCAATTCGATATAGCGACGGCGGATGGCCTCGTGCTCCGGGCCGTGGACCCAAGGCTCCTGATCCGCTGAACCCTTCTCGGTGTGATCGCGGTAGAAGGGATTGAACGCCCCGAGTTCCAACCAGCGGGTGAGGAGGTCAGCGGGCGGACTGCCGGCGTATCCGCCGATGTCGTCCCCCACGAAGGCGTAGCCGGATACACCTAAGTTCAGCAGCATGGGTACCGAAAGACGCAGATGGTTCCACGTGCTGCTGTTGTCGCCCGTCCAAGTTGCGGCGCAGCGCTGCGCGCCGGCGAAGGCGGCGCGCGTCAGCACGAACGGCCGCTCATCCGGACGCAGCCGCAACAACCCTTCGTACGTTGCGCACACATTCTCCATGCCGAAAACGTTATGGATCTCGCGGTGATTGGTGATGCGACCATCAACGCGGTGCACGGTGTCGAGCGGCATAGTCAAGTCCGGGCGGAATTCTACCTGTTTAAATATTGCCGGCTCGTTCATGTCGTTCCAAAAGCCGCGAATTCCGTCGGCGACGAAGTCCTTATACAGCCCGCCATACCACTGGCGCACTTCGGCCCGGGTGAAATCGGGAAACACGCTGTCGCCCGGCCACACCTTGCCCACGTACACGGAACCGTCGGGGTTCTTGACGAAATAATCGTGCGCCAGACCTTCGTCATATGGCCTGTAGCCAGGCAATTTGGCGATGTGCAGATCGCTGATCGCGACCAGCTTGAATCCCTGCGCACCGAGGTCGCGGACCATCTCGCGGAAATGCGGGAAGCGCTCCGGATCCACGGTGAATGGCCGGTTGTTCTGTTGGTAGTCGATATCGAGGTAGAGTACGTCGGCGGGAACTTTGCGTCGCCGAAATTCGTTGGCGATTTCGCGCACCCGCGCTTCCGGGAAATAGCTGTAGCGAGACTGCTGGAAGCCGAGCGCGAACAATGGCGGAAGTGGCGTGCGTCCGGTGAGGGCGGTGTAGTCCTCGATCACCTTGCGGGGATGGGGGCCGTAGAAAAAGTAGTAGTCCAGTTCGCCGCCCTCGGCGCCGAAGGAGAAACGATCACGCGCCTCTTTGCCAAAATCGAAGCTCGAGCGATAGGTGTTGTCGAGAAACACGCCATAGGCGGCGCCGCCACGGAACCCGATGAAGAAAGGAATGCTTTTGTACAGCGGGTCGGTGGATTCCTGCCAGCCGTAAGCATCGGTATTCCAGTTTGTGAATGCCTGATTCCGACGGTCGAGCGGACCGGCCTTTTC
>DASQXC010000231.1:0-7571 GCA_035639935.1 Terriglobales bacterium | reverse complement strand
GGCCCATCTATAAGAAAACTGCTGCTTATGGCCACTTCGGCCGCAAAGACCCAGACTTCACCTGGGAAGCGACCGACAAGGCCGCCACGCTGCGCGAGCACGCCGGACAAAGGACGACAGAATCGGCCAGCGTGAAATGAGATTCTCAACGAGCGTCACCCTGAGCCTGCGACCGCGCGGTTTGATTTGCGCTACCATTTTGGACGGGCGCGCGGTCGCAAGCGAAGGCATTGCTGGGCCGAGCAACGTTTGCTGAATCCACGGCCAGCATGGGCTCGGCCGACGCTATTAAGATCCTTCGCTTGCCCTCACCTCGCTTCGCCCGGTTCGGGCTTGCTCAGGATGACACCTCAAGGATTGCGCGCCGCTACACTTCAGTTTTCGACTATTCTTAACCTGTTGCGGCGCATTCACCGGAATCAGATCTGGACCAACGTGTAAGCCCCCATAGAGGTAATCCATGCCGACTGTCTCTCAACTCCGATGTGACGTGAAGAACCTCGATCTGGCCGACCAGGGTAAGAGGCGCATTGAGTGGGCCCATCAATCGATGAAGGTGGTGCAACTCATCCGCAAGGAGTTCATCAAGACCCAGCCGTTAAAGGGCGTGCGGATCTCGGCCTGTTTGCACGTGACCTCCGAGACTGCCAACCTGGCCATCACGCTGCGCGACGGCGGGGCCGAGTGCGTGGTCTGCGCTTCCAACCCGCTCTCTACACAGGATGAGGTTGCGGCATCGCTGGTCCGCGATCACGGCATTCCGGTGTTCGCGATCAAAGGAGAGGACAACGACTCTTACTATCAGCACATTCTTGCTGCCCTCGACCACCGCCCGCACATCACCATGGATGATGGCGCCGACCTTGTGACCACGCTCCTGACCAAACGCCCGGGCGATGCTGCCGGCGTGATCGGCGGCACGGAAGAAACCACCACTGGCGTCATCCGCCTGCTGGCGATGGCCAAGCAGGGCGTGCTGAAGTATCCCATCATCGCGGTGAACGACGCTTTGACCAAGCATATGTTCGACAACCGTTATGGAACCGGTCAATCCACCATTGACGGCGTGGTGCGTTGCACCAACCTGCTGTTGGCGGGGGCAAAATTCGTGGTCGCCGGCTACGGCTGGTGCGGACGCGGTCTTGCCATGCGCGCCCGCGGCATGGGAGCGGACGTGATTGTCACAGAAGTAGATCCCACGCGCGCTCTGGAAGCGGTGATGGACGGCTTCCGCGTCATGTCCATGGCGGAGGCGGCACGCATCGGTGACGTGTTTGTCACCGTTACCGGCAACAAATCAGTGATCGGGCGCGAGCATTTCGAGCTGATGAAAGACGGCGCGGTGCTGGCCAATTCCGGGCACTTCAACGTGGAGATCGACATTGCGGCACTGGAGAGCATGGCTTCCTCCCGCCGCACGACCCGTGAGTTGGTAGAGGAATACGTGATGAAGGATGGCCGCAAGCTTTACCTGCTGGCCGAAGGCCGGCTCATCAACCTGGCTGCCGCGGAGGGCCATCCCGCCTCGGTGATGGACATGAGCTTCGCTAACCAGGCGCTGGCCGCCGAGTACCTGGTGAAGAATCACTCCCGGATGGAAAACAAGGTCTACGCCGTCCCTGAGGAGCAGGACAAGCGCGTTGCCCGGCTGAAGCTGGAATCCATGGGCATTAAGATCGACCGTCTGACGCCGCAACAAGAGGAATACCTGGCGAGCTGGTCGGAAGGAACGTAGATTTGCGCTGCGGATTCACGAGGATTAACGCGGATCGATTCGAAATGAAGCGGTCCTGTCTAGGGCCCTGAAGCTGCCTTCCCAAAATCACGGTTCCGCAAAGTAACCGGCCTTTGCCCAGATGGTCAGCCCTGAGCGGTTCGTGCGCACCGCCAGCTTGCGGAAGGTGCCGTCGCGGACAGCGTTAGTCGCGTGGTAGGCAACCTCGTAGAGGCTGCGCAGTTCGGTGCCGATCTGGCGGAAGGCGCGGTCCATGTCTGGATTAGCAGTGGCATCGAATTCGGCGGCACCGGTATCGCGCGCCAATCGCTGCATAATGCGCATGCCGTATTTGTCGCGCGATGTGGGCCGTCCTTTTTTCTGCTCGGTGTAGCGAATCGAGTACACCATGACATCTGCGGATTGCAGGGTTGCGATGGCGTCCATTTCGGTGTAGGCGCTGGAATTGTCCTCGCCATCGCTGAAGACGATCAGCGCGCGCCGGGCGGGTCCTGGGCTGGCGAGCCTCTCGCGCGTCGCGTAGATGATGGCATCAAACAATGCCGTTCCCTCCACGCGCCGTTCCGGCGGACCGAGTGCAGGGAACTTGCCGTCTCCATGCTCCAAACTCTCATAGCTTTCCATGATTTGCGATGCCGAGGAGGTGAGGTCCGAGATCAGGCCGATCTGGTTCCCAAAGCAGACTAGGAAGGCCTGGTCCTTCGGGCCGAGAACGTCCTTTAGGAATTTTTCAACGTCGCTGTGGTGCTTCTTGAAAAAACTTTGCTGGCTATCGCTGGCGTCCACGATCAGGCCGAGGGTGAGCGGCAGGTCGGAGGTGCGGCTAAAGAACTTGATCTTCTGTGGAACATTATCTTCCAGGATCTGCACCTCTGCTGGCGTCAGGTCAAAGACTGGCTCGCCATCAGAACTGCGTGCCCCGAAAGTGACATTCACCAGGTTCACCTCGGCACGTAGGATTGAAGTTTGCGCTCGGCAAAGTACAGCGGCGAGAATCAGCGACGCGACGACAAGCAGCCGGACCCCAGACGAGCTTGGGAATGAGACACGCTTGCAACTGTTGAAATTCATAGGCAGCGCTCGACGAAGGTTTGCGCTGCAATTGTAATCTGCCAACTGTTTCGGCCCTGTTCAGGCATTTCCCTTATCAGGGAGCGACATTGAGCCTGTGGAAAACTCCGTGCGCGCGGCCACACGGAATCGCGGGCAGCATTTATCATCGTTAGCTTGGTAATCGGGCCGGTGCAAGGCACGCGGAGGACGGGACAGCAAATGAAAGAGCTCGCTTCTTGGATCCTGAACACGGCCCAAAGCCGCGGGGCCAGTTATTGCGACCTGCGGGTAGTGGATGAACGCGCGCGCACCGTTGCCACCAAGAACGGCAAGGTCGGTCACGCTTCGAATTCGGAGTCGCTCGGTGTGGGCGTCCGCGTGATCGCGGACGGTTCCTGGGGTTTTGCCGCCACGCAGGACCTTTCCCGCGCATCGGTCGAGGCCACTGCCGCGCGTGCGGTGGATGTCGCGCGCGCTTCTGCCCGCGTCAAGCAGCACGAGCTGCAGCTCGCGCCCGAGCGGGCGTACGTGGATGAGTGGACCACGCCTTACCAGGTCGATCCTTTCACCACTTCGATAGCTGACAATCTCGAGCTGCTGCTGAAGGTCGATTCCGAGCTGCGCGCCGTCGAAGGCGTCACGCTTGCGGAGGCCATGCTCAGCTTCCGCCGCTACGAGCAGTGGTTCTACTCCTCGATCGGTTCGGAAATTCACCAGACCAAGTTCATCACCGGCGCCGGCTACTCCGCCTTCTCATTTGCCGGGAATGAGATCAACAAGCGTTCTTACCCCAATTCTTTCGGCGGACAGTACCAGAACAAGGGATATGAGCTGGTAGAGGAACTTGCGCTGGTGGAGAACGCGCGGCGCATCGCAGAAGAGACGGTGGCGCTGCACAAGGCCGATCAGTGCCCGGAAGGGACCTTCGATATTATTCTTGATTCTTCCCAGCTTGGGCTGCAGATCCACGAGTCCATCGGCCATCCCATTGAGCTCGACCGCGTACTGGGTATGGAAGCTAATTTCGCCGGGACATCATTCCTAAGCACCGACAAGCTCCGCAACTTGCGCTACGGCAGCGAGCTGGTCAACGTGGTTGCGGATGCCACACTGGAACACGGTCCCGGCTTGGGGACCTTCAAATATGACGATGAGGGCGTGCCAGCCCAGTGCACGCCTATCATCACCGATGGCTTGTTCACCGGGTATCTTTCTTCCCGCGAGACGGCGCCTGCTATCGGTGAACCGCGCTCAAACGGTACCATGCGCGCCGAAGGCTGGAACCGTATTCCGCTCATTCGCATGACCAACATCAGCATCCTCCCGGGCACCAAGCCGCTGACGCTGGACGAACTCATCGCCTCCACAGATTACGCTATCTTTTTCCAGACCAACCGCTCCTGGTCAATCGACGACAAGCGCTACAACTTCCAGTTCGGCACCGAAATAGGCTGGGAGATCAAGGGAGGCAAACGCGGCCGCATGCTGAAGAAGCCATCGTACTCCGGCATCACAACCGAGTTCTGGAATTCGATGGACGCCATCTGCTCGCGGGACGAGTGGACGCTCTGGGGCACTCCCAATTGCGGCAAAGGCCAGCCGATGCAGACCATGGGTACCGGCCACGGCGCCTCGCCGGCCAGATTCAGGCAGGTGAAGGTCGGGAGCGCGTATAAAGGCACTTAGCGGCTCCTAGCTGCTAGCCACTAGCTTCTGGCTAGAAGCTAGTAGCTAGAGGCTCGAAGGCAAATGCTGACTCACGAAGCGAGCAGCCAACTGCTCACCCACGCACAAGCCGAAGACATCTTCCTGCGCCTGAGCCGCTTCTCGAAGGCCGACGGCCTGGAAATGATCATCTCCGGTGGCCATTCGGCGCTGACGCGCTTCGCCAACAACACTATCCACCAAAATGTGGAGGAAGAGAATTATGTGGTATCGGTGCGCGCGGTGATTGGCCGCAAGACGGCGCGTGCTACCACCAATAAACTGGACGACGAGAACCTGCGGCGAGCCGTGGAATCTGCCGAAGCGATGACCGCGGTGCAGGTAGAGGACTCCGACTTGCTGCCGTTGGCGCCAGCATCTATGTCCGATGGTCCTACAACCGAGCGCTGGTTTGAGAATACGGCAGCGCTCGCCCCGGAAGATCGTGCCCGCGCGGTTGAGAGCATCGTCGGGATTGCCAGCAAGAATGGCCTCACCGCCGCCGGAATTTTTTCCAGTTCGCGGTGGGCCGAGGCCATCATGAACTCTCGCGGCCTGTCCGCGTTTCACGCGCAGACCTCGTCGGAGATCTCCATCACCATGCTGGGGGGCGACTCTTCCGGGTGGCAAAAGGCCAATTCACCCAACGCGCGCGAGCTTGATCCGGTCGAACTGGCTGAGACCGCCGCGCGCAAGGCGCGCGAATCCGCATCACCGCGCGAGGTCCCGCCCGGCAAGTACACAGTGATCCTGGAGCCGGCAGCGGTGCTGGATCTGGTGGGCTTCATGTTCTTCGATTTCGGCGGGCTGGCTGTGCTCGACCAGCGCTCGTTCCTCACCAACCGGCTGGGAAAGAAGCTGTTTGGCGAGAACATCACCGTAGACGATGACGTTTACCACCGGCTGCAGTCCGGCGCCCCCTTTGACGGCGAGGGTGTTCATCGCCAGCGTGTGCGGCTGATCGAGAATGGCGTGGTCCGGAACCTCGTATATGCGCGCTCGACGGCGGAGAAGATGAAGAAATCCGAACACGCCGCGCAGGCCGGCCGCATCGAGCCTACGGGACATGGCTTTCCACTGCCCAATGAAATCGGCGAAGCTCCCATGAACATCGTGTTCGATTCCGTCCCAGAAAGCTCGCGGCGCACGGTCGATCAAATGATCGCCTGCACCGATCGCGGTATTCTGGTGACACGCTGCTGGTACATCCGCGAAGTTGATCCCTACGAGAAGATCCTCACCGGCATGACACGCGACGGCACTTTCTACATCGAAGACGGAAAGGTGCGTCACGGGCTGCGAAATTTCCGTTTCAACGAGAGTTTGATTCACATGCTGAGCAACGTCGTTGAGATGGGAACGCCGGCGCGGGCGAGTGGCGAGGAGTCTTTCGACATGGTGGTACCGCCCATGAAAGTGCGCGACTTCAACTTCACTGAGGTAACCAAATTCTAGGTCCTGTTACCCTAAAGTAACTTCTCTCCAATCGGTATTCAGTGTAAAAGAATCGGTAGCGCATCAAGTTACAGGCGGCCGATGAATAAGGTACGGGAAACCGAAGACCTGCGGAGTTCGACGCGTTTTCCCGTCAAGCTTCCGGTGGAAGTGCGGGCTGAAGAAATGGCCAAGGTGCTGGCGGAGACCAAGAACATCTCCGCCGGCGGGGTCATGTTCTACATGGATACAGCCATGACCGTGGGTTCGCGCATCGAGTTCAGCATCTCGTTGCCGGCCGCAGTTTTGGGCACTCCCCAAGATGTGAATGTTCTGTGCCTGGGTCGGGTAGTGCGCTGCTCGGAGGAAGGGTCGCGGCGCGCGGTTGCTGCGGTGATTGACGAGTATCGTTTCGAGCGTGCCTGAAGGGAAGCTTTCGCGGTCTTGGGTCTGAACCATGGGGAACGAAGGATCGAAAGCAGGGAACAGCCAGCAGCCGGGAAAGTCGGCCATAGCCGCTCCCAACCCTCAGGGCGTCGTCCCCAATTCCATTAGAGTCCTGCTGGCCGATAGCCAGGCCATTTACCGCGTCGGTATCCGTAAGATTTTCGCCCTGGAAGACGACCTGCGGGTAGTGGCGCAGGCCGAGACTTTGGGGCAGACGCTGGCAGCAGCAGCCCGCTTCGAGCCCGACGTTGTGCTGATGGAATCTTCCCTCTCACCCAATCCTGCCGCTGCCATAGTCGAGATCCTGAAGCGTGTTCCTAAAGCCAAGATGGTGATCATTGCCGGCGAATCGGATGAAGACGACACGGTGGAATACCTGCGTCGCGGCGTGCGCGGCATCATCAAACGCTCAGTTGCCCCAGAGCTGCTCATCAAGTGCGTGCGCAAGGTTGCCGAAGGCGAGACCTGGCTGGATAACCAGGGCGTCAACTGGGTCATCGAGGCTTACCGCAACCAGAGCTCGCATGCCGGTTCCGCCAAACCCAAAGGACGGCTCACCGATAAGGAACTGCTCATCGTGGCCTGCGTCACTCAGGGCATGAAGAACAAGGAGATTGCGACCGAAGTCGGCACGACCGAGCAGGTCGTGAAAAATTATCTCCGCAAGGTGTACGACAAGCTGGGGGTGTCCGACCGCCTGGAGTTGGCGCTCTACTGCATCCACCACCACCTGCTGCAGGGCGTCAGAGTGCCCCATCAGGGCGAAGCCCCACCTGCCAAACCGGCCACCAGCGTGCCCCAAACTCAAGCTGCGCAGGGGACCACTCAGAAGGGCTGAAGTCCCGCTGCCGCTTGCAGCACGATCCCTCCAGCTCTCGGCAATTCACAGTTTGCGCAACCTTGTAATCCCTGTTGGTCTTTGATATCGTTTGCGCCCGCTGATAGTGTCGTTCCTGCCTGATTTCTTCGCTGCCGCTGGGGGTGGCACATGAAGAAGAACATCGTCATCAACATCAATGGAGTCGAGCACCGTGCCCAGGTGGAACCGCGTCTGCTGCTGGTGCATTTTCTTCGCGAGACCGCCGGGCTCACCGGTACGCACATCGGCTGCGAGACCTCGCTGTGCGGCGCCTGTACGGTGCTGCTCGACGGACGCGCTGTCAAGTCTTGCACCGTGCTGGCCGTGCAGGCCGGCGGG
>DASQXC010000230.1:0-2816 GCA_035639935.1 Terriglobales bacterium | reverse complement strand
CGTCAGCCGCGGCAGTTTTCATCGGCGGCTCTTGAAATCCGAATTGAGCTTCAATTGTGGCCGCCACAGATAGCACCAGCTCCTCTTCACAAGGTCGTCCAATCACCTGCACCCCAATCGGCAGTCCTTCCGGCGAATAGCTGACCGGAACGACTGCCGCCGGCAGACCGAGCAAATTGAATGGTTGCGAGTAGCGCATCGTCTCGAGGTAGTTGGTCGGATGGGAAGCGCCCCAGCCACCATCGCCGTGACGAAATGCAGGACCTGAGCTGACCGGCGCCAGCAGCACCCGATAAGGCCGCATGTTACGGAGGAAGCGCGCGCGTAATTCGTCCCGTTGCACCAGTGCGAGGAGAAGGTTTTCGGCTGTCAGCGGAGGTTTGTGGCGGACGTAGTCGAGAAAACCCTGTAAGACGGCACTGAGCTCAGCCTCGTGTCCCCGAACAGCGGCGGTTACGAGCACGGCGCCGGCATCGCAAAACACCAGTTCCCAGAGGCGCAGCGCCTCGTCGAGTTCCGTGGGAAGGAAAGGCTCGACCCGCACGCCGGCAGCCCGAAGCGCACCGGCGGCCCGGCGCACGGTGTCGCGAGTCTCAGCGGTTGTCGACCCGCAGGCGTAATGCTCGTAAAAACCGACTTGAATCTGGTGTGAGACAGCGGAGGAGGGAGCTATGGGAGCCGCCATGGAATCGCCATCATCAGGACCAGCCATGACGTTGAGCAGAAGCTTCAGGTCGGATACGGTGCGCGCCATCGGCCCCACCACCCCCATAATCGCCCATGGTCCCACGCACGGCGGAAAATGGCCGGTAGCGGGAATTCGTCCGGGCGTGGGCTTGAGCCCGCATATTCCGCTGAAATGCGCGGGCACGCGGATGGAGCCGCCGCCATCGCTACCCACACCGGCTGCTGACATCCCTGCGGCAATGGCCGCAGCCTCACCACCGCTTGAGCCGCCAGGAGTGCGCTCCAAGTCCCAGGGATTGCAGCTCCGCCCATATAGCAGATTGTCAGTTTCGTAGGCCATCAACATCTCGGGTGTATTGGTGGTCCCCAGGATAATGGCACCGGCATCTTTCAATCGGCGGACCAGGGGTGCGTCCTGGGTGGCGATGTAACCTCTGCGCAGGCGGCTACCCACCTCGCTGCGCAAGTTGACCACGTCTATCGAACTCTTGATCGAAATCGGCACGCCAAGCAGCGGACCGTGGTCGTCCTGCATCATCCGTTGCTCCGCCCGACGAGCCGCCTCGCGCGCCCGCTCAAAATCGATGCATACGAATGCATTCAGCCGCGGGTTGAGGCGCTCAATTTGCTGCAGATGCGCCTCGACCACCTCCACGGGCGAGAGCTTTTTCTGGCGTACCAAGCACGCCATTTCGGTTGCCGCAAGCCTGGTAATCGGGGTCATGGTCCGAGACGACAGAATTGTTTCGCGAAAGACCGTTGAGCTACTTGCCCGCTGGACTCTTCTGGGCCTGCATGAAGGAGTCAACGTTATCGCGGTTGATCAGGGTGGCGCCCGTATCCACCAGGGCCGGCAGTGGGGAACGCGTGTCCTGCGCCCAGTTGCTGTTCAGCGAGCCCGGCCGGTTGTGGTGCAGGTTGTCGAGCATCTCCAATCCAAAGTACGCCATCGTGTAAGGCTTCTGTGCGATGGTAGCGGCGATGACCCCTTTACGAATCCAGTCGATCGTGTCCGGATCCGTGTCCATGGCTACCACCGTTTTCCCGCTCACGTGATTCTGGCTGAGCACGACAGCCACTTCCTTTCCCGCCAGCGCTTCCAAACAAATGAAGCCGTCGATGGGCTCCTTCTTGTCCACAACGGCTTGGGTGGTATCCCAGGCGATACGCGGATCTCCCTTGATGTCCACGACACGAGAGATCTTGATTCCGGGAAAGCGCTCGAAGGCGGCGCGATATCCCGCCAGTCGTTCGTTCAAGTTGGTCTGATTGGGCATGGAGAAGACGATCACGCTGCCCTTGCCGCTTAGCGCCTTGGCAGCAGCTTCGCCGCCCATCAGACCCGCTTGGTAGTTGTTCGTGCCGACGAAGAACAGCCGCCTACTGCCGGGGGCATCGGTGTCGATGGTGATGACGGGAATGCCTTGCGCTATGGCTGCGTCAATGTCCGACTGCAGCAAATCAGGATTGGCGGGAGAAATCAGAATACCCGTCGGTTTGGCGCGAATCACGCGCTGCAGGGTGTTCTGTTCTTCCTTAGGCTCGTATGTGTCGGGCCCGGCGACCTCGGCCCGAATCTTCATCTTCGAGGCGGCATCGAAGAATCCGGCACGAGCCAGCTGCCAATAGGGGACCTCCTTGTTAGCCGTAATCAGATAATACTTCTCGTCGCCATGCTGTGCGCACCCCGCCAAGCCTACGAGCGCCACACAACCAGTGAACAGAAGTGCCCGCCGTACCCCTCGCATACATCACCTCCACTCAGAGCGTTCGCGCCTGTATCTAGAAGTGTGCCGGCGGGCCATTCTAATCCAAGCTGCAAAGCACGCGTCCGATTCCAGGCACCGTAAGGGCTTGTCAACCGGGCCCCAAAACAGCCGCCTTCTGCCATGCTCGCTCTTCCCAAGTCCTGTGCCAGAAGCGTATAGTTCTCCACCACGCTTCAGGTACAAAGCTTGCGATGCGATGAAATCCCCCTCCACCTGAAGTCATGTGGGATACAAAAATCCTAAGGATGTCCCTAAATGTTGAAATGGACGAGTGTCCCTCTCTTATTGTGGGCGCTGGTTTTCACGCCGTTGCTTCACACCCAGGTGGCACCGGCCCTGCCCAAACCGCAGTCGATTGAG
>DASQXC010000229.1:0-3873 GCA_035639935.1 Terriglobales bacterium | reverse complement strand
CGCTCGCTTCCGGTGTGCTCTTGCTCGACACCATTGGCGAATTGGCCGCACTTTATTCACTCGCTTCGATAGCATTCGTGGGCGGCAGCCTGGTGCCGCGCGGCGGACACAACATTCTCGAGCCGGCACAATTCGGAGTCGCCACCCTCGTCGGTCCACACACCGAAAATTTCCGCGACATCATCGGCATTTTCAAGCGCGCGGGCGCAGTGAAAATTGTCGATCCTGAAGGATTCGCCGGCGAGCTTCTGCGGCTGCTGAATGATGCCGGTGCGCGTCAGGACTTCGGGGGTCGCGCCGCCGAAGTGGTGCGGCTACATCGCGGAGCCACGGAGCGCACCCTCGCAACGCTTGCTTCCCTGCTGCCAGATGGGGCAGCGGCCAAAACCGCGCCCGCCGCGCTCGAAGCCATTCCATGAACGCTCTCGCGCTGACGTTCGGCGCTGCGGTCAGGGCGCGTAACGCTCTCTACGATCGCGGGGTACTTCCCTCTCGCCGCCTGAGACGGCCAGTCATCAGCATCGGGAATTTATCCGTCGGTGGTTCGGGAAAGACCCCATTCGTGCTTCTCCTGGGCGAGCTGTTAAAGCAGCGCGGGATCGCATTCGATGTGCTCTCACGGGGCTATGGCCGCTCGACTCGCGGCGTTGCAGTGGTGGATCCCGGGGGTACTCCCCGCGATTATGGCGATGAGCCTCTGCTCATCGCCCGCAAGCTGCAAGCTCCGGTCATTGTCGGTGAGGAGCGCTTCGCCGCCGGGCAGCTCGCGGAAGAGAGATTTCCTTCCCGCCTGCACCTGCTGGACGATGGCTTCCAGCACCGCGCGCTAGCGCGTGATTTCGACATTGTCCTGGTCCCCCCGGAGGACGCGCATGACCGCCTGCTGCCGGCCGGACGCCTGCGCGAGCCGCTCTCGGCGCTGGCTCGCGCCGATGCCTTGGTACTCACCAGTGGCGCTTCCGAGGACATGTTCCCGCTTGAGGGCAAGCTGGTGTGGCGTGCGCACCGCACCATCGCACCTTGCGACTTGCCCGCGCACCCGCTGGCCTTCTGCGCGATCGCGCGCCCGCGCAACTTCTTTATACAACTGCGGAATGCCGGCATCGACCTGGCTGGCGAGGCCAGCTTCCGCGACCACCATCAATACACCGAGAGGGATGTACGGGAATTGATGGCTGCGGCGGCGCGCTCGGAAGCCGATGGCTTCGTCACCACGGAAAAAGACGCCATCAACCTCGGCGGCTATTTCTCCGCGCTGAAGCCTCTGGCGGCAGTGCGAGTGAAGATTGAGTTGGAAGAGGCACAGGGCGCGCTGGATGCGATGTTCGAGGTGATTGCCGAGCGGCGAGCATGCCCCATTTAGCCTGATTGGAGCCTGTGATAGTCTCGTCTGCGTGCGCGGCCTGTTCATTTCCAAGAGCTGGATACTCTCGAAAACGGCACAACGAGTGTATCTCTGCTGTGCCCTGCTTGCGATTGCGGAATTGGGTCTAATTTGGGCGGCAAACGCAGCGCTCATGGCCGCCGAAGCCGCCGAACTGCGGGGCGGGGCTAGAACTCTGGTCCATGTGTTGATGCTACCTGCTGTTGCCGGGACAGCAACCCTTTTCGTGGCGATGTGGTACTTCTGGTTTGGGTTTGACAAGTCGAACTGGATTAAGAAGGCTTGCTGGTTCTTCGCATTGCTCTTTGTGCCGCCATTCAGTACTGTGCTGTATTACTTCTTCGTCTACCGCCGGGCGCCGGTGCTGCGGGAGACCTCTGCTGGTGAGAAACATTTTGCGGCTGTTGGCTAAGTGATTCGGTCCACTCCTAACTCTCTTCTCCCTCTCTGCGCATGAGACAATCGGTTTGTCGATATGCACAAGCTTTCCAAGCACGCTGAGCGCCTGCTGCGCATCGTGGAGTCGTTCCCGAAGATCACCGTCACAGTGCTAGGCGACTTGGTGGCCGACGAGTTTGTCTTCGGGGAAATCTCGCGCGTGTCGCGGGAGGCGCCGGTCCTGATTCTCAAGCACCGCGAGCGGAGCATTCTGCCAGGCGGCGGCGCGAATGCTGTATACAATCTCGCTGACTTGGGCGTCACGGTGCTGCCGGTGGGCGTCGTGGGCGACGACGAGTCCGGCCGCGCGCTCCTACAGTGCTTTCGCAAGAAGAAGATCCCGCTCAGCGGCATCCTCAAGCTGAAGGGACACACGACGGTCACCAAGACCCGCATTCTTGCCGGACACACGCACACGCAGCGCCAGCAGGTGGTTCGCGTGGACCGTGAATCGGCGGAGCCGCCCGATGCCGAAGTGCGGCGGCGCCTGGCGGCGCTGGCGCGCGAATATGCCGAGACCTCCGACGCGCTGCTGATCTCTGACTACGGCTATGGCGCGGCCACGCCCGAAATGCTCACCGCTGTGCGAGTGAAACGCGCTCTGGACGGCATTCCCATCACCCTGGACTCGCGCTATCGGCTGCCCGAGTATTCCGGGGTGACTGCGGCCACGCCCAACCAGCCCGAGGTAGAAGATATCCTCAGAATACAAATCGACAACGACAGCGAGCGGCTGCGCTCGGCGGGCAAGACCCTGCTGCAGCGCATGAAACTCGAATCGCTGGTGATCACCCGCGGGCGACACGGTATGGTGGCCTTCGAGAGCGGCCGCGAGCCGGTGGAGATCCCTATCTACGGCACCGACCAGGTTGCCGACGTCACCGGCGCGGGGGATACGGTGATCGCGGCCTTCACCGCGGCCCTGGCTGCCGGCGCTTCCACCGAAGAGGCGGCGCGGCTGGCCAATTACGCAGGCGGCATAGTGGTGATGAAGCGCGGGACAGCAACCGTAACGCGCAATGAATTGATGAACGCATTGCGGAGCGAGCATGCCGCCGGATAATTCAATCCTCCGATAACCCGATCACCCGATGACCCGATTCTTCGTGGTAAAACAAATACCAATGTTTACCGGTGACAAGGTGCTCGACCGCGGTGCTCTGCGCGCGCGGGTTGCAGAATGGCGGCGCGCCGGGGAGCGCATCATCCTGACGAACGGCTGTTTCGACGTGCTGCATGTCGGCCATGTCCGTTATCTGCGCGGGGCCAAGTCGCTGGGTGGGCGTGTAGTGGTTGCCATCAACGACGACGCCTCGGTTCGCAACCTGAAAGGAGAAGGACGCCCGCGCATGCCGGCTGCAGAACGCGCTGAAATCGTTGCCGCGCTCCAAGGCGTCGATGCGGTCGTGATATTTCCCGAACCAGACGTGCGCTCGCTCTTGCGCGAACTGCGTCCCGAGATCCACGCCAAGGGCACCGACTATACGGCCGAGACTGTGCCCGAACGCGAGGTAGTGGAGGAATATGGCGGGCACGTTGCGATTGTCGGCGACCCCAAGGACCATTCAACTTCCGACCTGCTGCGCCAATGGAAAAGCTGCTGATCGTGCGTCTGGGCTCGATGGGGGACATTCTGCACGCCCTGCCGGGAGCGACGGCGCTCCGACGTGCATTCCCGTCCGCGATGATCGGGTGGGCAGTGGAAGAACGCTGGTCAGAGCTGCTGTGCGCCCCGGGCGCAGAGAATGCGGTTTCGGGCTGCCCGCAGAAACCCCTGGTTGACCGGTTGCATTTCATCAACACCGTTGCATGGCGGAACGCGCTGTTCTCGGACGAGATGTGGAAGCAAGCATGGATGGCGATGAGCGACTTGCGCGCTGTCGGGTATGAACTCGCCGTGGATTTCCAGGGTGCGTGGAAATCCGCTGGAGTGGCTCTGTGGAGCGCCGCGCCGGATCGCATTGGGTTTACTCGGCCGCGCGAGCGTCCGGCGGCAATGTTCTATGCACGCCGCGTGCTTACGAATTCGCGCCACGTGGTTGACCAGGGGT
>DASQXC010000228.1:0-4108 GCA_035639935.1 Terriglobales bacterium | reverse complement strand
GGATTGGGGGCACCCGCGACAGCGGTGACCCAAACAGGCATGGCCTCATTCAAAGCGGTACCGGACCCAGCGCCCACGACAAGTGCATATTGTCCGATCACCGAAGGTGGAACAGGCGGTGGAGAGCTGAAGAACGCGGCCTGTTGGGCGGTTGCATTCACAAAACATCCGCCGAACGTGGCTGCGCAGAAGCCGGGGAATCCAACCAGGGCGTCCACATAAGAGTTGACGTTCACCGATGTCAGCCCAAAATTGTTGTGCCCAACGGTGCTGAATCCCGTCTCTTGGCGCCGGGTGGTCTCGTAGGAGAAGAAGTAGAAGGTCTTGTCTTTCTTGAGCGCTCCGCCGCCAGTAGCGCCGGCCTGCACGCGCGTGTATGCCGGGTTGGGAGTGGTGGAGAACGGGTTCACCGCCTGAAAATCCCGGTTCCGCAGGTAGCCAAAGGCGTTGCCGTGGAAGTCATTCGTCCCCGAGCGGGTGATGATGTTTACCACGCCGCCGGAAGCCCGCCCGTATTCCGCCGCATAGCCGTTGGTAATGAGCTGGAATTCCTGCACCGCTTCCTGCGAGACCGTGGAGCGCACGCCGTTGACGGAGTCATCATCTGCATCTACTCCATCCACGTTCACCAGGTTGGCGCGCGCTCGCTGCCCGCCGATATTCAGCCCGGAGGTGGGAGCGGCGCCGATGCTGGGGGCGTTGTCCCGCGCCGTCTGCGAGTTCAGCAGGGTGAAATTGATGTAGTTGCGTCCGTTGATCGGCAAGTTGTCGATGCGCTGCTGGTTGATGGTGGTGGCAACCGAGGTGCGCTGGGTCTCTACCAGTTCCGTTTCGCCAGAGACAGTGACTTCCGTCGCGGCCCCCGCCATCCTGAGCGTCAGCGGCAACTCGGCCGCCTGGCCCACTGTAACCCGGACGCCCACTGCCATCGCCCTGGCAAATCCCCCGGCGTCAACCGTGACCGTGTACACGCCGGGCGGGAGCGATAGAAATTGATACTCGCCTTGCGGGCGGTCCGCGAGCGTGCGCTCGATACCGCGGCTCTCGTCGCGTACTGTGACCCTGGCCTTGGTCACCATGCTCCCGCTGGGATCCTTCACAATGACGTGCAGTTCAGCCGTATTGATCGACTGCGCCGCCGCGCCGACCGCTAGCAGTCCGACTAGCACAGGAATGACTGCAAGGAAACGCTTCATGGGTTCCACCCTCAGGCTGGCTTGTGATCGGGAATGTGGCTGAGTTTTATAACAGGAGACGCTCGCATCGCAAGTGCAATGGAAGCGCAGGTGAGGAAAAGGTCATTTTTGCGGGGTGCCGTGAGGGAAGGATGATCGCTGCAATCCACGACCGAGGCCCGTAGGGCCGCGATAGGTTAGGCCAGCACGGCAGTGCTGGGTATGGATGCCAAATGAGGAGAGAGCCCCGTCAGGGACGGGATACAGTCGCATTTACATTGAGAACCAGGCCGAACATCACAAATGGCTTCCCTTCGAGGACGAGTTCTTAGCGTCATTGAAGAATCAGGCTTGGCTGACATTTCGAAGTTCGTATTTGGGTGGTATGCCGTGCCTACGGCACTCGCGGATGTGACTGGTTAACCTGTCCCAGCACTGCCGTGCTGGGCTAACGTATAGCGGGCCTACGGCCCGTCCCGCTCGTTGGGGTACACCTACTCTGGAACCGCGTTAGTTCCCCTGAATTCGAGTCCCGCTAATTCCTGGTCCGCACTCTTCAGCGCCCAGGCCATGCGCGGCGTGTTGTGGGCCAGGCCGTAGCGGCCGTGCGCGTCCAGCAGGATGATGCCTCCGTGGCCTGCCAAGCGCGTTTCGAGTCGCTCGATGGCTTTGCGGGCGACGATTTCGGGCGACATTCCTTCCTGCACGCGATCGGCAGCCCACTTGGCCAGCACCAGCTTCATGATCGGCTCGCCCCAGCCGGTGGTGGAGACGGCCGCGCTCTCGTTATCGGCATAGCATCCGCAGCCGATAAGTGAGGAATCGCCCACCCTGCCTGGCGTCTTGTTGAGAGTGCCTCCTGTGGAGGTGGCGGCGGCGAGATTGCCGCGGCTGTCCAAGGCCACGGCTCCGACCGTGTCGTGCTCAACACAGAATTCCGCAGGGTAGCCGGCTGCCAATTGCTGCTGGACCTCTCTCAGGCGCTCCACTTCGCGTGCGATCACCAGCTCTCCATTGGCGCACAACGCAAGCCCGTGTTGCTGGGCAAAGCACTCCGCGCCCTCTGATACCAAGTACACATGGGAGCTTCGTTCGAGCACCAGCCGCGCCGCGCGAATGGGATTTCGGATTCGCTCCACACATCCCACTCCGCCCGCCCGCAGGGTGGCGCCATCCATCAGCAACGCGTCGAGCTGGACCCGGCCATCGCTGGTGAGGAATGAACCCCGGCCGGCATCGAAGGCCTCGTCATCCTCCATGATGACCACGGCGGCTTCTGCCGCATCCAGCGCCGAGCCTCCGCGCTCCAGCACCCTCCAGCCGGCGGCGAGGGCGTGGCGCACACCGTTGACGTGCGCCTCGGCCATGTCATCGGGAATGGCCCAGGCGCCGCCGTGAATTAGAAGGACGGGTGAAGTTTCTGACAAGCTGCCCCTCTGCGATCATCATCGCATATTGTCGGAGGGGGTTGGCCTTTCAGAAGCCGCCAGCGGCAGGTCGTTGTGAAGCTCGCTTCACGTGTGCTGACGTGCTCACTCTTGCCGTCCTTCCAGTCTGGTGATCCGGCGCTCGTGTGATTCTACTATCCTGGTCAGGTTTGTCGTTGTCTCAAGAAGACTTGCTGCTGCGTTCATGGTCATCTTGGCGGCTTCTTGCAGCGCATGCACATCGGCTGTCAGCAATTGGATTGACTGCGACAAAGCTTCGTGGCGCTCTGTTAATCTATCCAGTCTTTCGTCTATGTCGCTCATGTACTCTTTCTCTTCAGCACGAGGCAATTGGGGCTTGCGTTCGCCTGCAGTGTCACTCTCGAGTCCACGTTCGGGAACTGGCCTCCTGAAAGGCGCGGTGCTCTTGACGCTCAATGTCTTCTACCGCCAGGGCCTCCGCCCGGGTTCGCTGATAGGTGTACCAGATGCGGTGGATCACGGTGATGCTGCCGAGCACGGCGATCACCCACAGCACGGGCGCCATGCGGTTGAACAGCGCTCCCAGGATGACCAGCACCAGCCGCTCCGGCCGCTCCATGAACCCCACCTTGCAGGTGCCGATCAGCGATTCGGCGCGGGCGCGGGTATAGCTGACCATCACAGAAGTGATCATCACCACGGCCGCCAGCACAACGTAGAAGAAGCGGTTCGCCCGGGCATAGTACACAAGCAACCCGAAATAAAGGGCAACATCGCTGTAGCGGTCCACCACCGAGTCGAAGAAGGCACCGAAGACGGTCACCTGGTTGGTGGCGCGCGCAATGCGGCCGTCGATCATGTCCAGAAAGCCGGCCAGGAAGATCACCGCTCCGGCGTAGCGGAACAGGCGGGCCGTGTTCTCGCCGCTGGCCTTACCGAAGAGCACGGCGGCCAAAACACTAATGCCGAGTCCAATGGCGGTGTACACATTGGGGGAGATGCGGGTCAGCGCCAGCCCGCGCACGATCCTGTAGAGCAAGGCGCCACAGGCCCGGCCGAAGGCGCCCGTCCAACTCATACCGCCTCATCGTGAACCGTAGTCAGTTTCATCACCTCAAGCTCGCGTTTGCCGGTGGGCGTAACCACCGTGGTGGTGTCTCCCACTTTCTTGCCCATGAGCGCTCGGCCAATAGGGGAAGTGGTCGAGATCAGACCCTTAGAGACGTCCGATTCCTCGGCGGTGACCAGCTTGTATTCGAGCTGCTCGTCTTTGGTCCCGTCATAAACGACCACCGTGGAGCCGAAGGCAACGCGATCCTTGGGGATATTGTTGAGATTCACCATGGACAGCTCGGCCATGCGCTTTTTCAGTTGACCCAGCCGTGCGCGGACGAACTCCTGCCGCTGCTTCGCCATGTGGTACTCGGCGTTCTCGCTGAGGTCGCCCAGGGCGACAGCCTTCTTCAGCTCTCTTGGCAGCTCGTGGGTGAGCTCGTGCTCCAACTGCTGGATCTCTTCTTCCAG
>DASQXC010000227.1:0-9645 GCA_035639935.1 Terriglobales bacterium | reverse complement strand
ATCCGGCGGTGAGCCCATTTACTGCAATGCACAGATGGCACCCCGCCAGATCCGTGCTTACTGTGATATCTCTCCCGATTGCGAGCGCATGTTGGAGCGCGCCATGGGCCAGCAGGGCCTGAGCGCGCGCGCCCACGACCGCATTCTGAAGGTCGCGCGCACCATTGCCGACCTGGACGGATCGGAGGACCTCGCGCCACGCCACATCGCCGAGGCGATCCAGTACCGTACGCTGGACCGAACGTATTGGGCCTGATTAGGCACAGATTCGCCACAGAGGCACAGAGAATCCGGGTGCTCCGGAGACCGGGTCATCGGGTGATCAAGCCTAGCGAAGAAGATCAAAGACAATGATCCGATGACCCGATCACCCGATGGCCAGATTCCGTCTGTGTCGCTGTGCCTCTGTGGCTAACAAGAATTTTCTTGACCGCGGCGGTTATTCCCGGTAAGGTCTTTGGACAAGTGGGGCTGGACCTGACTTCCGGCTCCAGGGGTTCCTGGCAGGGCTGGAATCGTAAATTTCAGTAGAGAAGCAACTTTGGGCCTCTCTCCGGCATCTATCAAATGTCCTTGAACCTCATTCTTCAGGAATAAAGCCAGCTACAACAATTGGTTAGTGTTTGGCAGGGCCGCGCCGGGAGCTTCCGGGCCGAACTGAGACGGGCTGCCCGCCTCGGGCGCGGGCCAACAGGGAATCGAAGGTCTCCCAAGGAGAAAAAGAGAAATGCGTTCTGAGTTGATTTATGATGCATTGCGCACGGTACAGAACCGTTACCTTCTGTGCCAGGTCGCGTCCAAGGCGACGCGCAAGTTCCACCGGCCGAACACGCGCATTCAGGACACGATGAACGAGGTACTGGAGCGTTTCGCCGAGAGTGAATCGCCCACCCGCATCGTGGCCCAACCCGAACTGCTTGCCGAGGCACGCCGGCGCGCTGCATAATTAGTAAGGACTGCGGCGCGCCCGCGCTCGCGGCACCGATTGCCACAACTTTTGATTCGTTTTGGTCGAACTGACCCTCCTAAGAAAATCGATTCAATTTCCCGTAGGTGAACATGACTATCGCAGAGCTTAAAGAAAAGAACATTCAGGAACTGACCCGCATTGCGCGCTCGCTGGATCTGCCGGGCGCCAGCGGGCTGCGCAAGCAGGACCTGATCTTCAAGATCCTGCAGGCGCAAAGCGAAAAGGAAGGCCACATCTTTGCCGAGGGCGTGCTGGAGATCCTGCCTGACGGCTACGGCTTTCTTCGCTCTCCCGATTACAACTACCTTCCCGGACCGGACGACATCTACGTTTCCCCCTCGCAGATCCGCAAGTTCGACCTCAAGACTGGCGACACCATCAGCGGGCAGGTGCGTCCTCCACACGAGGGAGAAAAATATTTCGCCTTGGTAAAGATCGAGGCAGTGAACTTCGAATCTCCGGAGGAAGCGCGCAACAAAATCCTCTTCGACAACTTAACGCCGCTTTATCCTCAGCAGCGTATCAAGTTGGAGACCACCAAGGAAAATATCACCGCAAGGGTCATGGACTTGCTGACGCCCTTGGGCAAAGGTCAGCGCGGCCTGATTGTTTCTCCGCCACGCGCCGGCAAGACCATGATCCTGCAGAACATTGCCAACTCCATCACCACCAATCATCCGGAGGTGGTGCTCATCGTGCTCCTGATTGACGAGCGCCCAGAAGAAGTGACCGATATGCAGCGCTCGGTGAAGGGCGAAGTCATCAGCTCGACCTTTGACGAGCCTGCCGCCCGTCACGTCCAGGTGGCCGAGATGGTGATCGAGAAAGCCAAGCGCCTGGTGGAGCACAAGCGCGATGTGGTGATCCTGCTGGATTCCATCACACGGCTGGCGCGCGCCTACAACACCATTGTGCCGCCGTCGGGCAAGGTGCTCTCCGGCGGCGTGGACTCCAACGCGCTGCAGCGGCCCAAGCGCTTTTTCGGCGCCGCCCGTAACATCGAGGAAGGCGGTTCGCTTTCCATTATCGCCACGGCGTTGATCGAAACTGGCTCGCGTATGGACGACGTCATCTTCGAAGAGTTCAAAGGCACAGGCAATTCGGAAGTGATCCTCGATCGTAAGCTCTCCGACAAGCGCGTGTTCCCGGCCATCGACATCCAGCGCTCCGGCACGCGCAAGGAAGAGTTGATCCTCCCCAAGGAGGACCTGGCGCGGATTTGGGTGTTGCGCAAGGTGCTGAACCCTCTATCGCCGGTGGAGGCGATGGAGTTGCTCATTGATAAGCTCGGGAAGACGCGCTCCAATGGAGAGTTCCTGAGCAACATGAGCTCGCTATAACCCTGCTGATTCCAAAGCTCACCGGGGCACATAAGGCCATCTTTCGGCACAGGTTTGCAGCCGTCTTGTGTAGATAAAGTCTCTTACGGTGTCCGGAGCGATCTGGGTGGAGCCACACATATGTCGCTTTCCTGCGGAGGGCGCCGTGGTGCAAGTACTTAGGTAATCGAGGTTTATTGAATAGGTTCTAGTCTCCGCAACGGCACAATTGTTGTTGACGCTCGGGCGCGAAGCATCTTACGCTCGGGACAGTTCTGTTGCTCGGGGAGGGATGAGTGCGCGACTCGTGGGTAAAGTATCTGGCCGGGGCGCTGGCCGTATTGTTCCCGGCTTCGATTGTGATGGCAGACGCCAATTCCGCAATGTTGAGCGCGAGCGGGAACGTCACGGTCAATGGCAGCCTGATCGAAAGAACCACGGCGATCTTTTCCGGCGACAAGGTGCAGACCGGAGCCAACTCGATTGCGACGCTCACGAGTGAGGGCTCCGCAGTAACTGTGCCCGGCAATTCCTCCTTGATCTTCTCGAGGAGTTCCGTAAACCTGCTCTCCGGCGGTGCGCTGGTGAGCACCAGCCGCGGCATGACAGTGCGCGTGAACAGGTTGTTGGTGCAACCGGCGCGGGGTGCGCAGGCACGCTTCCAGATTGCTCAGAATCAAGGGCAGCTCGAGATAATCGCGCGCGAAGGCACGCTGGCCATTGACAACGGAATCAAGACCATCGCATTGCAAGCTGGCGGGGTTTTCACCGCTGCGGGGGCCGCGATGGCAGCGCCCTACGGGGAGGGTCAGGGAGCCACTGGTTCGGCAACTGCGCAGGAGTCGGCGCAGCACGAAATACCCAAGAATCGCAACAGCCGAGTCGGAACTGTTCCGCCCCCGGGGGGCGTGAATAGCAGCAACACCTTGCTGTACACAGCAGCCGCGGGTGGGGTCGCCGGATTCCTTGTGTATTTGTCAACCACAAGTTCTTCCAGCGCCGCCTGCACCCAGCCGAATGCCGCATCTCCGTGCGGTCCTTGACCAGAGCGGTTTTCACGTTTGGGTTTGCCGGTGGAAGCGTTGGCTTTCGGCCCGGCAACTTAATGGGGATTTTGCGTTTGGGTACAAGTCCGCCCCCCAGATCCAGGATTGCGGATTCATCGACTCCGATGAGGGCCAGCTTCTTCCCTCGTCTTCCACCGCTTGATTGCTTCCCGCGGGCAATGGCAGCCGCCAAGTAGCGGTAACGCTCAAACCGTGTCATACCGGTTTGAGAACTCCTCGGCCGTTCCAGCTTTATGCTTCGACGGCTGCTCATCATCATGTAGACGTATTACAGGCTGGATGAAGCACAAGGCCTGGGTCGCGCATCACGACTGGGCGGGCCGGCTCAGAATTAAACGACATTTGGCATGCCACGGGTACTCAGTCGCGAACCACTTCCACGTTCTCTGAAGGCACCAAGATTCGCAAGAGCTTGAAGGGATACGAACTCTCAACCCAGAATGTCCATGCGGCATCTTCCGCTTGCAGGCTGAAGCGGTCCAGTTCACGTTGGGCACCATGGAACATTACCTTGTCTTTTCCCTCGTAGTTGAGAGCAACCGTGCTGGCAGCCTGCATGCGAGGGATGAACACGCCGAACTTGCCGGGATGCAACTTGCAGCCTTGCGGGCTGACCGCAGCGCCGCAGAAGCTGGCCAGGTAACGCCACAAAAGGATTTCGCGGTGGGTAAAGAAGTCGTCGAGGATCACGGTGGAGGGCGGCAGAATGAAGGCACGCTCCTGGGACTTGGAACCAGGCACTAGCATGACGTTTTCTACAAGAAACTCATCCTTGTAATCGACCGTAGCCTGCGCCTTTTCCGGAGTCAGTTCCTTCCACTCATAATGGCGTAAATCGCCGTTGGATGCGATCTGTAGTTCCGAGCTCTGGCTGGCCTTGTCGCTTCCGTCTTCGATCTTGAGTTGGACCATGGCGACACTGACACCCGCTCGCTGACGGATGGTGAAATTTTCAGTGCCGACCCGGCGGCCTTGGCGGAAGATCCCAAACGAGCCCGAATCCACAAGCTGGCCGTCATTGGATCCTTTGTAGGACCGGGCTGGAACGTAGCCAAGAACCACCGTTGCCAGAACTGCCGCGAGTACCCTGGAATTTATTCTCACCTATTCTCCTTTTGCCGGCCCGAGCGCTAGAGCACGCATGATCTCGGCGGCGGCTTCTTCGACCGAGCGCGAAGCTGTGTCCACGCGGAACGGCGCCTTGAGGTAACGCGGCCTGCGCGATTCGTAAAGGAGTCGCGCCTCCTGTTCTCCCCGAAAGAGCGGCCGTGTGCCGGCGGTCTCGCCGCAACGCCGGCGCAGCACTTCGAAGGGCGCATCGAGGAAGATCTGGGGTGCGCCACAAGCGGCCAGCAAAGCCGAATTTTCCTCCTGCAACGGAGCCCCGCCCCCCAGAGCCACTACCGCTGGCGGTCCGTCCTGGAGTTCGGCGAGCAACTCGCGCAGTGCCGTGGTCTCGATCTGGCGGAAGCCATCCTCGCCGGAGCCGGCAAAAATCTCGGCGACGGTCCGGCCTTCTCGCATTTCGATCCGCTGGTCCAGATCCACGAACCGCCACCGCAAGCGATGCGCCAACGCCCGACCCACACAGGTCTTGCCCGCGCCCATGAAGCCGAGGAGGAAAACTGCACGGGGGTGCATCTTCTCGGGCACCAGAGATAGTGCCGAGTACCGAGTGTGAGAACTCTCTGGATGTGATAATTCGCAACCCGGTACTCGCAACTCGGTACTCGGTATTCGGTATTCGCAGTTATTGCTTCTTGACGCGGATTTTACCACTGAAAGAGCGGAGCTGGACCGAGGAGGCGCCCGAGTTGGAGGTGCCTGCGAAGGAACGTCCCTCGGCGACTGGGAAAGCCTGATGCTGCTTCTGCTTTAATGGGAAATCGTTCTCTACGCTACCGGCGATCGAGCGTGCCGTCAGGTCCACCGAAGCGGAGGCAGGCAAGGCGACGTCGATATTCCCGGAATGATTGACCAGCATGTAATCGCCGCCGCCGCCGAAGTCGCCAGTGTAGCGGATGGATCCTTTGGCTGTATTGACCGACACCTTAGGCCCCATGACGGCATCAAGGTGCACGTCGCCGCTCAAGGAAGTGATCTCGACATAGCCGTTGCTGACATCAGTGAGGGTGATCGGGCCGCTGATGGTGCGTATCCGCACATGAGCGTTGCTCACCTCTCGGACCTCGACCGGCGCGGCATCTCCCTCCAGGCTCAAATCCCCGCGAATCTTTTCCGCCGTGATGGGCCCGCCGGGTGCACGGACGATCACGCTGGCATCCTGAGGCACAAGCAACTGGTACTCGACGCGCCCGTCCGTGCCATTGACATGTTGGAGGAAGTGGGTGGAGGCTTGGATACGATTTCCGTTCTGGTCGCAGTCCACTTCCAGCTTGTCCGAATGTGCCGTGGCGATAATGACGACCTGGCGTCCCGGCGCACCCTTTACCTCTACCGGTCCAGACTCGTTGGTTACGGTGATGCTTGCACCGGGGGCGACCGTGTATCGGAACTCGCGGCGATTGTCAGCCGCCAAGGCTGCGACCGTCAGCAAGCTGGCAGCAACCAAGCACCACTTGACGGCCCTAACCATGCTCTCCATAGACCCTTACCCGTTGCAGGCCGACCGTCGCTCCGCTCGGCAATTCAGTGTAAGGAGCGCGCCAATGCCATTTCATACAACAGCACTTTCTCCCCGCAGGCGCGAATCAAATGGTCGCGCGCACCAATGTCGCTAGGGTCTTGCTGTAATGTACGGCTGGCATCGCGAATGTAGGCATTCACACTGTCCAAGTTCTCACGGTAGGTGGGCAGCATGGAGGGTGCCTTCTGACCGACAAAATCGAGGATTTGGGCGTCCTCGTCGTCCATCGGAGCAGCGGATACGACTGCTGTAACAGCAGCGGTCGCGACCGGCTGGGCCTGGCGTGCGCTATTGTTCCGCAGCCAAACCATGCTGATGGCGAAAAGCAACACGGCGCTTAGGGCCAGCATGCTGCCGCCGGTCCCCCACCGCCGCTGTTTTAGGACCGCGGCTGCTTGCGGCCGAAACCGCGCCGTCCCCGCAAGGGGACGCACCAACCCTTCCCGCTCGAGCGCGCCGCGGATGCCATTCCAGACCCTTGGGCCGGGGTCGTGCATAGGCAACAGCAACTTGGCCGCTTCGGCGATGTATTTCAAGTCCTCGACCAGGTCGGAGCACACGGCGCAGGACCTCAAATGGGCCTCCTCTTCCGCGTTTCCGCCTGTCTCGATGATGTACGGCAGTACTTTTTGAAACTCAGCGCAATTCATTTGCCAGGTCCTCTCCCCGTTTGCTCCTTCCTCAGCGCCTGACGGCCTTTTCGGCTCTGCTTACTTTGAGAAGGTCTCTAAGCTTCATCCTTGCCTTGTGCAACTGCGACTTGCTATTGCCGATCGAGCAACCCATCATCTCCGCGATCTCATTGTGCTCATAACCTTCTATGTCGTGCAGCACGAAAATGATGCGGTAACCGGGGGGCAGGCTTTCAATCGCCCGCTCCAAGTTGACCCGGTCGATCGAGCCAGCAAGCACGTTGTCGCGGGCACCGATGTCCTTCTTGGGCCCCTCCTCCTGCTGCGGTTCCATGCTCTCTTCGAGCGAGACTTCCGCCAGCCCTTTCTTGCGTAGGTGCATCAGCACTACGTTGACCGCCAGTCGGTGCAGCCAGGTCGAGAACGCCGACTCGCCACGGAAGGTGGCGATCTTGCGATAGAGCTGCAGGAACGCCTCTTGGGTCAGATCTTCCGCTTCGGCGGTGTTCCCAGTCATGCGCAGGCACAACGAATACACACGCCGCTTGTGCAAGGCATATAGGGCCTCGAAAGACTCCGCGTCGCCTCGCTTGGCCCGGTCAATCGCCTCCGCCTCTGAGAGCCCGGGGCCGGCTAATTTTCTTGTTTGTGCCAATTCGCCTTTTCAGGCCGCATTAACCTAGATGCGGCTAAGTACCTGTTCGTTGTATTGGATGCCTCAGGCCCGCAACGCAATTACCTGTCGGCCAAAGTTGCTGTCGGCCGTGCGTGAGAAGGAATCACCTTGCAGCTACTTTGGTTGCCTCGGACCGGAACTTCCTCAATTAGGATGAAGCACAGAAGTGTTCGGCGCCGAATTTATGCAGAGTTGCCGGCCGTGATGGTTTCCAGGCCGTGGCCGTCAGGGCCGATCTCGCGTAGTCGCAGCAGCAGAGCGAAAGCTACTCCCAGAGACGCCAGAGCCGTCAGGATATGCAGCATGGGCAGATATCCGGCGGGGTTGGCCTCCCCGGCATGAGACGTGTCGTTGGCTAACCCCAAAAGATAATTGAAGGATGCCATGCCCATGTTCTGGATCATGGTCATCAGGCCGAGAGCGGTACCCAGCGTCTTCTGTTCCACGATATAGGCCACCGACGGCCAGATGACCGCCGGAACCAGGGCAAACGCGACTCCCATTATCGCGACCGGTGCGACCAGATGGACGGGGGCGGCAAATTGAGTGCTCCACGGCCAAGGCAAGCGCACCTGGACCACAAGATTTGAATGCGCGTACCCCATGATCGAAAACACGGGGACGAGCAGGGCGGAGCCGAAGAGCATCAATAGCGCGCGCTTCCCCACACGGTCGGCTAACAGACCAAAGAAGGGCGTGCCTATCATCGTGCAGGCGGTCAGAATGCTGAGCAGCAAGCCAGCGTCCGAGAGCGGCATGCGCTCTTTGTGCTGGAAGAACTTCACCGCGAACGTCTCGAACGGGAAGATGGCCGAGTAGAAGACCACGCAAAGCGCGACCAGGTACCAGTAAGAGCGGCCGAATTTGAGAATGTCACTGGCTACAACTTTGTCAAGCTCGCCGGCATGCCCAAGGCGGTAATGGCGCTCTGCGCGAACTTCCAGAATCCAGTAGAGGAGCGGTCCGATAACGCACAAGGTCACAAACCCGACCCCGATCAGCCAGGGGGTCTGCCAAGACTCGTAAGCACTGCCCGCCCAGCTTGGAGAACTCTGCGCCAGCAGCGTGCCGAAGCGAGCAATGACCAAATTGATGCCAAATGCGAAGCTGAGTTCTTTGCCGCGGAACCACTTGGCCAAGGCGGTGGTGACCGAAACGATCAGGGATTCCGCCCCCATCCCGAAAATAAAACGCCCACTGGCCATAACAGGGAAGTGTGGCGTGGCAGCGGTAAGAGCTGCTCCCAGCAGGCAGATCGTCCCGAACAGCAGGGTTGCCTTGCGGGTGCCGATGCGGTCGATGATGACGCCGCCGATGAGCACGGTGGCAATCGGCGCAATGCTATAGAACGAATTCAGCAGACCGATGTTCTGGTCGCTGAAGCCGAGCTGCTTTTGCAGAATGTCGGCCAAGGGGCTGAGCGCGTCATAGAAGTAGTAGTTGCCGAACATCGCCAGGCTGACGAAGGTCAGCACCGTCCAGCGATACGCGGTCGAAGGCGCTGCCAGTGTCTCCGGCCGGAGCGCAGTTGTGGTTGAATCCACCATCGAGTAGGCAATTTACAAAGATGCAACGCCATGCCGCGTCGCACGGATCTGGACTCAAGATATCAGATTAAGTAGCCGGGCGGGACCCCGGCTGCGGGGCTTGGCGGCCACTTGGCATGAGGCGCGACAAACTAGTAGCATCACCGGCGCAATGAAACATTCCGTGGAGAAGTTGGCCGAAGCGGCCGGGGCGCAATTGTTGGGAAATGGAAAAGTGGAGATTGGCGGGATCGCCAGTCTGGAATCGGCAACCGAGAGCGACTTGGTGTTTGTGGAGGGGGCGGAGGCACTGAGAACGGCGCTGGAGTCTCCGGCCGGGGCGGTGGTAGCCGGAGAATTCGCACGCGGGACGGTAACGCGAAAGCCGTTGCTCATCGCCCGCCAACCCCGGCTGGCCTTCGCCCGCGCCGGTAAGGTCATTTTTCCTCCGCGACGCCGGGAGCCTGGCATTGCTTCCAGTGCCTTCGTGCACGATTCAGTGAAACTCGGCAAGCTGGTTTCGGTGGAGTCCGGCTGCTACATCGGTGAGGGCAGCGTGATCGGTGATCGCACTCGCGTCGGCGCGGGTGGGTTCATGGCGCCCAAGGTGACCATCGGGGACGACTGCAGCATCAAGGCCCACGTGAGCATTTACAGCCATACCACCGTCGGCAACCGGGTAGTGGTGCAGGCGGGGACGGTGCTGGGCAGCGACGGTTTCGGCTACGTGCGCGATGAAGCTAGCGGCGTGTACGAGAAGTTTCCTCAGGTCGGCCGGCTGGAGATTGGCGACGACGTGGAGATCGGC
>DASQXC010000226.1:0-4252 GCA_035639935.1 Terriglobales bacterium | reverse complement strand
CCTCATCCCTTCGGCTTGACGGTTCGTGGCTACTTCTACGCGGCCATTGGCTCGACGTGCATTTTGGGCTTTCTCGTAAAAAAAGTTGGCGGTCTCCCGGTCACCCTCTAATTCCGCCAGGTAGCCCATATTGTTCAGGGTGAAGGCATCGTTGGGATCAAGTTTGTAGGCGGACTGGAAGGCTTCGCGGGCGGAGCGACGGTCATTGCGATTCAGAGCTGAAACGCCGCGAAGATTGAGCCGCGCCACCCTTGCCTGCGTGGTCTCCTGCTTGTCCATAAGTTTGCGAAGCTTCCGGGCATTCTCCCGGGCCACATCGCTGATGGCTTTGCCACGCCAGTTGGGGTTGACACTTACCACTACGGTTTCGTGGGAGTGCAAGTTCGCCACCTGGTTGTAATACGAGAGAGCTTTCTCCCACTCGCCTTCTTTTTCCTGCGCGTAAGCAAGATTGTTCAAGGTGAAGGGATTCTGTGGTTCCAGCGCCAAGGCGCGCTGCAGCACAACGTCTGCTTCGGGCGCGCGGTCTTTTAGCAGCAGACCGATGGCGGTGAGATTCATCTCATTCACCTTCATGCGGCGGTCAGGCGCGTGCCCTGCGACCGACGCCACTGTTTTGCCTACTGCAGCGGGATTGGTGGACTGCTCCACCATAGCGTCCGAGTTCTCCTCGGCTGCCAGGGAGTAGAAGCGCTGGGCGCGCTCCACTTCGCCCTCCAGTTCAGCCACATAGCCTAGGTTGTTAAGCGTGAAGGGGTCGTTTGGATCCAGGAGATATGCTTTATAAAACAGCGACTTGGCTTTCGCGTAGTCATGTTTCTCCAGGCATTTGACACCTTCGCGGTTCAGCTTCTGCACCGGCGTAGGTGGGCTGTCCTTGGGAATGCTTAGACGCAGGTCCCCTGCCAGTACAGTTCCGACCAGAACGACAAGGAGAGCTACGCCTCCGCAAATCGGGGAACGGGCCTCGACAGACATGGATCCTCCGCGACTTTCAACAGCAACACGGATGCCATAGTTGGGCAGCGGCTTTCTCCATGATTTCGCGGGCAATCCCGGAGCAACCTGCGGGAGAAGAAACCTCCGCCTGCTCACTTTGGATACGCGCGTGCTATGTGAGTCCGCGATAGGCGCGCATCCTCCTGTTGGGAGGACTATGCGCCGGGAGTGCCGATGAAACATTTCTACCCAATCATCTTGCTGCTCAATTTGCTTTGGATGGCTGAGAGTCAGGCGCAGCAGACCAATACAGCCGGTACGGACGGCCCTGCTAATGCATCCGCTACCGACGGTTCCGTCCATACATCGTTACACGATCAAATGACCACGGCCAACGCCTCGCCCACAGTGCAAGTGGATGGGAAACCAGTTGCTTCGCCGGCCGCACCACCCGACCCGTTGCTAGATGTCCCCCCCCTGCCGACCGGCAAAGTCAGCCTGATCGGGGGAACGGTGAAGAATCTGGATCGGGTCCGCAACCGATTTGTGGTGCAGGCGTTCGGGGGACAGCAGGTAAGGATCTCTTTTGACGAGCGCACCCATATTTATCGTGACGGCGTGGAGACCACACAGCTCGGGCTTCGAAAAGGCGATCGGGTTTACGTGGACACCATGCTCGACGGCACCCGTGTATTCGCCCGTAATGTCCGTGTTCAGACAGGAGCACGCGCCGCCGACTCCGCAGGCCAGGTCGTGAGCGTGAACGCACGCAAAGGCAGCATCACCTTGTGGGATCGGCTAGCCGCGCAGCCGGTCACCTTCCAAGTGGACCAGAAAACATCTGTCACCTTGAACCAGCGCCCCGCGTCCTTTGGGGATTTGAAGCCGGGCGCGATTGTGGCCGTAAAATTCGCGCCAGAGCGGCCGAACAGAGGGTTGGCTCGCGAGATCTCAATTTTTGCTGCGCCGGGCATGCAGTTTACATTTGCCGGCAAGGTTACAAATCTCGACCTGCGCCTGGGAACTCTTTCCCTGGAAAACCAGACAGATGGCAAGACCTACGACCTGTCCTTCAGTCCGGCCAGGGTGGACAAGATGGAGCTGCTCGGCGTAGGTTCCCAGGTTACTGTCATGGCGACCTTCGAAGCCTCCGGGTACCGGGCTGACACCGTTACGGTGATTGCGGCTCCGGAAGCTGCCAAGCGTAACCAGCGGTGATGGCCGGACTGCTCAACGAGTCTGGTGCAACAAAAAAGGGGCGACGTTTTTTTTAACGTCGCCCTTGATCGACTCGGGGGAGGGAAAAGAGAGCTACTGCTCTTTCGCTCTAGGAGCGCCAGCAGACTTCACCAGTATTCCTGCCAGAAACGCGACCACTGCGGCAAGAAGCCATTCGAGGCGCCAGATTTGCACTGCCTGCCAATCGAGTGTCGTGGTGGCGGTAAACACCAGGCCGGTACCAACGGCGGCTAGCGTGCAAATGAAGCCCACAACGAGCGCCACAACCGACGCCAGCGGCAGATTCAGCGATTGCTGAATGTGGTGAATGTCCAGGAACTGTGCCCACTGGAACTGGCGAGCCGCGAACTCAGGTTTACGCTCGCTGCCGCACACATGGCAAAAACGTGAGCCTATAATGAACTCCGTACTACAGCGCGCACAGCTTTCAGTTTGCACCGCGGAGACCGCATTCTCTCGCATCTCCAGCGGCGGTCTCCAGAACTCGCCGTGGTCATGAACGCTTGATGTGCTTCCCATTAGAAGAACCTCGCCTGCGCTTACGTAGGCAAATGAATGACCAAATCAGTGATGATGTAACCGATTGATAGGGCGAAAGTTCTTAAAAATTCACCGCTGAACGTGCGGCTTGCACAAAGCAAGAATTACCTACTGCTCGAAGGTTTGGCCGAAATGGGAAAATGGCCGCACCTTCAGGCGCACCAGTTGCGCCGCGGCATCCGCACGACTTTGGGATTCGGCGAGGTGCGGTGCCAGAATCCAAGTAGTACCAGATCCGAGGGCCGGAAGGCGAGATTTGGAGGCCGGGGAGTGCCCTGATTAAAGACGTTCTCATCCAAAAGCACGTACAGCCGAGAGAGAGATATGCCGAGTGCCTCAGCAGCTTCCTTTTCTGAGTAGGATTCCTTGTGCCGCTTGCGTGGACCAATCATGGAGCGCACCATTCCGGGGGAAGGTAAGTTGTAGCCTCTGGAATTCAGAGCGGCCATCAGGTAAATTCCCCATACTTTGCTTGATGAGACCTTACCTGTTTACAAGAAAGGATCACTAAACCGGCTTTGCCGCATCGCTGCCGTCTGCTATTTGCTCAGTCGGAAGCAGGCGGAATTTCCAGCTTACCTGGTAGAGTTAGGATGCTCAATCAAACCCTCGCGCGATTCGGGCTTAAGCACCACTTTCTGATTCTGGCAGTTTGGCTGAGCTTTGCAGGTGTTCAAGGGCTCGCTCAGGCGAAGACTGAGCCGCAGCATGCGCAACAAACAACGCCCAACTCGGCTCGCGTTGTCATCCGAAGCTAACGAGTACACCCCCACCAGAGTTGCCTCACCAGTGGAGCGTGGGTAAGGGGGAACGGTACTTGCGCTTATCGAGAGTAAGGCGGCGCAGCTGGAAGCCGCGTCCCTCAAAACAATTTTTGGCTGCACGTCAAAATATGGGAACTCCTTCGCAACCGTGCCGTATCTACAGAATGGGGCGAGGGAATTTTAACGAGCGGTTACTTGGGGCAACTTGCCTCTCGCAAGGAGAGTTTATGTACTGCAATTACTGCGGCAAGGTGATCCAAGACGACGCCCAGCATTGCGCCTACTGCGGCAAACGGGTGGGCGCGGTCGCGGCACGCAAGAAACTGATCCGGCCGCGCGTTGGACGAAAAATCGCAGGCGTCTGCCTGGGTTTCTCGGAGTACTTCGATCTGGACGTCAGCCTGATGCGCGTGGTGTGGCTGTTAGCAGCGGTTTTGTCCGGAGGCGCCGGTGTGATCGCTTATGTCATCGCCTGGGTCGTGATGCCCGGTGAGCCGGAACTGCTGCCGGCCACCCCTCCTAATGCCGAACATGTTCACAATCCGTGAGCCATACCGGGGCAAACCCGGTTTTGGTTCGCTGGTGTTGCGGATATTGGGCATGCACCTCAGCAGCGACGACGCCGAGATCTTTTATACGGTTATGGGCGATGGTCCGCCAGTCATTTTGCTGCATCCCTTTCCGGCCAACCACAAAGTATGGCTGCCCGCCTGCGAGCTGCTGGTGGGCCGCTATCGCCTGATCCTCCCCGATCTGCGCGGACACGGCGG
>DASQXC010000225.1:0-21819 GCA_035639935.1 Terriglobales bacterium | reverse complement strand
GTGCCCGACGCGATACGGATCCAGCCCCCACCCGTTGTGAAGTCACACGGACTTGGAACCTGCCCTTCGGTCTCCCAGGCCCTTAGCGTGCTCGGGAACAGAAGCAGGACCGCCGCCAAGATCGCTCCGGCTACGATGGCGGAGGCCGGTTTGATCAAAGATCTTTGTCTCTTACACATTGTTTTCTTCCTCCTCTTCGCATTGAGGCCACTTCAGGCAGCCTCTAAGAAATACCTGCCGTCGCAGACGCAATCACCATGTCGGCTACTCCACTGACACTGACGTGGAGGGCATTCACAACAGCCTGGCCGGTCGATGAAATTGTCTGCTCGTTGATAATCATCTGACCGCCGGGAATGCCGACCACCTGATTCAGCTCTCCCGTAACGAAAACCGGCACCCCGTTAACGGAAAGGTTGTCGAGTTCTGAGCTGCCGGTGCCCGCAGCCCCTAGCACCTGCGACGCCTGCGCCATCACGAAGTCGGCGGAGATGCCGACCCCGGCTAGCGACACATTCAAATTCGCCAGCGAAGCTTCGGAGTCAACCTGATCGGGCCAACTGATTGTGGCTGCGCTCAAGGTTTCTGCATTGAGTAAAGAGAGGACGCTCCCTGTTAACTGCGAGGCGTCTAAAGCGTCGTTGATACTTGTGAGTGTTCCGGTATCGGCAAGCGAAGTCGTCGTTGACAACAGACCACCGAGAAGCGGTACCGTTTCAAAAGTAGTCGCTTGCACCGCACTGGCTTCTCCCGTAACTGTTTGAGCCCTGCTGGCCGTGGGCCATGCCAACAGCCCAGCCACCATCAGAGCGACTGCTAAGGTCGGACAGTAACGATGGACCTGAGACATACTTACCTCCTTTTTTAATTTTTAATGGCATTAGTCACTTCCGGGCGGCTTCAATCCACCGATCTGGCAAGCAGCGGATGTCTCCTTCGCTGCTACTCACGTGTTCCTCGCGCGGGCATTGTGAGTAAAACGCGTTCCTGTGCTGTATCCATCAGGAACTGCAAGCCGATATCATGCCTGCCGCCAGAGGGGTGCTTCCTGCTCCAGCGAACGCTTAGAAGAGTCGGTATCGGGACCGTTACCGAGGGAAGAAAGATGCGACATTCCGCTAACCTCGAGACCGGTAGTCCCCAATCAGCAACTAAGCCAACTCCCCCTTCGCCGATGTTCCGCAGTCTGCCGTGCACAGTGAGCGCCGGTGCACCCCGCACGCCATACGGGGCGAGGGCCCGGACAGTGGCTCTAAGCGAGAGGGGGAACCGGGCATGATGTCTCCGGTCCGGGCTCTTATCCATGCAACACCATGCCCCAATTCGAGATGACTTCTACATGGCAGCCTGGCTGGCTCGGTCGTGGGCCGGTAACATCAGGTTGAGGATGGTGGCCATAACTGCGGAGCGGTTCGAAACTCTCATCTTGACCATGACCAAGCGCAGAAGAGCTTTGACCGTGTTGGTACTGATCCCCATGCGCTCGGCCATTTCCTTGTTGCAGAGACCCTGCAAGAGCAGGTCCACGGCTTGCTGCTCTCGCGGCGTAAGGTGAAATTGCTCAGACACTTGGCTAAGCGCCAGCGATTGTGGAACCCGCCGTTCCAGCACCATGACGACGGGCGCACGTCCCGAGGCTTCGCGGTTGCCGTCGAGAAGAAACGCGCGGCAGAAGTAGGTTCGGCGTCCTGAATTGATCAGGATGGTCCTCGGCGGCCCGCTCAACAAATCCCTATCGCGGGCAAGACTGCGCCCGATTTTCTCGTCAAACGCCTCAGCCAGGCTCTGGGGTCGACCATCCTTCGCCCCCGGGTAAGTCAAAATCTCAACCGCTTCATTATTGGCCGACAGAAGCTTCAACCTGGCGTCCGCCACCAGCAAACCCAAGCCGGGTGGGCCTCGCCGTGTATTCAGCGAGTTGTTGCCGTCTGCGGGAGGCGTGAATTCCCGTAAGCTTGATGCGGACGTAAGCATGCTCCCTTCAACTGTGTGCAATAGCAGCATCGACTAACCAATTGGTGGTGTTTCAGTGTAGAGACGTATTTTCGTACGACGAGCAGGCTCTGGAGCAGATCTAGTAAACGCGTAGCCGGTGGAAGCGCAGGCCTTCAGGCCTGCGAAAAAAGTTCAGGAACATCGGCCTTTGGGCCAGTGGCTCAAACCGATCTTCCTGTAGGCGTGGTTTTCGACGGGCTCAAGCCGGTTCGACAGCAATCCACACCTCACCCCGGGGCTGCTAGCCTTTACTGCGTATCCCTCTATCGAAGTTAATTAAAATGTCCGTATAGGAAGAACGGTTCTGCGTGTTAGCCCAATTAACGGCGGGTCCCTGAAGTTCCAATCCGACGCCGAATTGACCGCCTGGCAGGGGCTGGCAATAGACCACGCGGGCAGAAGCTCGAAACGGATGTGTAGGAGAGTGCAGAAACAAAAGCGTCGCAGGCTCCTTCGGCGTTTTGACTAAGACTCGCGTACCCTGGGGGCTGACGTTTTCAGTGACGGCGTTCTCAGCAGCTTGTGCCTCTCGCGAGTCTGACAACTTTACCGGAATGGCCAGGCGAATTCGACTGTGTTGGCGTCCAGATGGCAAAGCCATGGCACTGCTCCTCGACCAAAGTTGATTGGAACCAGGCTCACCTCTACCTGGGAAACGGTTTGTGTCTTGCTGTTTCACCGGAGTGGCCGCGGGTGTTTTGCCTGGCTGCGCTGGTTGCGACGGCGGATCACGCGCCCAGTGCAAGCTCCAGGAAATACCTTGATATGGTGCGGTTGGGTTGCGTTCAGGCTATTGCTTCTGGTGTGTATCAGCCCGGTTATGTTGTCCTATTGATATGACTGATGTGGCCGGTAAGTTGTGTCCGGCAGACACTGCAGGTCTCCGGGCCGCAGCTCGACCCATGTGGAGCGCTGGATGAAATCAACGGAGACGATGATTCGCGTCTGGCTCTTTTGGCGCACCACAACTCCTTCGAGCCCTTGCAGTGGACCAGCCGTGATGCGTACGCGTCTGCCGACTGCAGGGTACGGCCAGGGCCCGGCTTGTCTCAGTCGGAGTGCGGCGCGCAGGGCTTCAATTTCCTCGTCCGGCACCGTCGCAGGCACACCCTGGAAGGTCACGATGTGGACAACACCAGGGACCTGAAGTACTCGCAAGCGCTCTGCGGCAGAGATCCGAACAAATATGTAGCTGGGAAAGAGTGGCAACTCTACCTCGGTTCGGCGATCTTTCCAATAGTGAACTGCGCGATAGAGAGGCAGAAACGATTCAACCGACCTGCGAACCAGTTGCGCGGCGACAACTTTCTCGTGCCGCGTCGTGACGTAGACCGCATACCAGTGGGGTGCAAGCAGGGGCGGTAGCAGCATGTTTTGGACCCCGTTGAGGACTCGCGATGTCTGCATAATCGATTTCTGGATGTCGCTTGTGTTTCTGGAGAGTTCGACGATATAGCTTCGCCACCTCAACTGCAAAATCCAGTCGAGATGGGCCGGTGAGTTGGCGCCCGTCGGCCGGTGGAGGTTGCAACTCTCGGGGCGGCCAACGTAGCAACGCCGGACGAGCAACGCACGCAGCAGAGCCTAGGGAACTCAGACCGTCAGAGCAATCCGGTAAGTTTTTCAATTTGAAAGCGGGAGATTCCTGAGATGGATGTCAGGGAAACCTGCTACGTGCGCGACCGGTCGGGATTACCGAAAATCAACTTCCAGATACTGCGTCCCACTGTTGCGACACTCGCCCACAAGAAGGGAGACGTCGAAGACCTGCTGGCAGTGCTCGGACACAGCTTCCAGAGCCGTACCCGCACAAGTGCCCGGTCTCAGAGCTTATGGGACTGCCAGTATTCGCGGAATGCCTGGACCTGATTTCCATAAAAATCGGCAAAGAACGTCCAGGGGGGTATGGCATTTCAACGGGCGCAGTAGGAGAACGCCCTTCTTGGCGCGGCGCGTAAGCGCCGCATCGCCCCTGGGCAAATAAACCAACTGGTCCAGATCCGCGCAGCTTAGGCAAAGAGGGCGTCGGTCTCCATAAAGAGAAACTCGCCTTTACGTAGGTCTTGACGCAGCGACCGGGGAACAGAGCAAAGGTGCAACGGGCATTGAGAACGGCGATGAAAGCACGGGGAGTCAAGGCGCAATAATCCGCCTCGCCAGATAGAAACCCTCGAACGAACGGGAGCGGATTTGGCACAGACGTGGCACAGTGAATCTGCGTCACCGGCGGGGTCAGGGAACTAGAAAGGGCGCGTTTTCGCTTCAATAAAGATATGTCGCTTAAGGGCGCGGCCGCCCGCATAAAATTTCACGAACGACTACGCTCACCGGACTCCCCTCTGACCCGTATTCATATCCGGGTTGCCTATATTTTTCGGACGGTTGGTCGCTCCTTTACCGTAGCGATTTGGCACAGCCGCACGTTGGAAGTCGGTATGGGCCACGATGGGCCAAGCGTTGGTTTGGATCCGGAGGAGCGGCGGATGACTAGCGAAGATTGGATTTTTCCCGTTGGCGAGGGCATTTGTGTGGATGCTGAGAACGGGCGATGGTCAGATGCAGCGCTGTTCGACGACCAGCACATTCCAGTCGACTGGTACCCCGCCGAACCAGCGCCTCACGTCCAAGATCGCGAACTCTGGATGCGTTGGCTGGAGTTCCTCGAAACTTCACCTTCGGCTGCGGAGATCTTGCTGATCGTCGCAAAAAGCCGGGCGTGTGCAAAGGTCAGGGGTCCGCGCAACCTTTTAACAGCATCGTGACGCAGGAACCTTATCGCTGCGTGAATTGCCTGCCATCCGACGCAGAGAGGTTGTTCGAGCGCGCCGCGCGCAAGCTGGGATGGCATGCCTATCCGGCTCCGCTGGGGCGATCCTCTCCCAGCCATACCAGGGAACATCGAAGTGCATGCACTGCGGCTTCTGCGAGTGGTTCGGCTGCGAGTTCGGGGCGAAGTCGAGCACGCTGGCGAGCGTGATCCCCCATGGCGGAGAAGACTGGCCGCTGCGAGATTCGTCCCAGACAGCTACGCGCGCAGGATCTCAACCAACAAGCGCGGCCGTGTCGATGGGGTGATCTACTTCGATGCCACTCGCCGCGAGCACTTTCAGCGAGCCAAGGCCGTCATTGTGTGCGCCAACTAAGCTGAGACACCACGGCTGCTCTTGATGCCGGAATCGAACCGTTTCCCGGACGGGCTCGCGAACTCCAGTGGCTTGGTGGGCGAGTTTCTGATGTTCGAAGCGACGGCAGGCGCGCTGGGGAAATTCGAGTATCCGCTCAACGAGTATAAGAGCGTGCAAGTGACGCGTGTGCTGACTTCTACGATTCCGATCCCAAACGCGGCTTCTATGGCGGAGGAGGCCTCGACGCGCGCCTTGATTTGTATCCCATTGGGTATGCGCTTTATGCAATGCCGCCGGCTGGGATGCCGGTTTCAAGCAGGCTATAAAAGAGAATTTCAATCACACGATGAATGTTTTCGCGCAGACCACTGCCCTAGCTCTGGAATCAAACAGCATTACTCTAGATCCCAACCTGAAAGATGCTTGGGGATTGCCCGCGCTCCGCGTCACTTACAAGAGCCACCCGGACGACCTGAAGAACCTGGCGTTTTTCCGTGATCGTGCGCTGGACCTGCTGGAAGCCGCAGGGGCGAAAAAGAAGTGGGGCTTCCCGGTCGAGGACACTACGAGGACACTACCGCGTGCGTCGCATCTGATGGGTGCCTGCCGCATGGGCAATGATCCGAAGAGCTCGGTAGTGGACAAGTACCATCGCACCCATGATGTCGCCAACCTGTTCATTGTGGACGGCAGCAGCGTCGTGACCAGCGGCCGTACCCAGCCCACCTGCACCATCCAAGCACTGGCGTATCGTGCTTCCCGACCAGATCAGTGCATGGCCAAGAGCGGAAGCATTCCAATGGCGCTCTAACGGCCAATCATCGGCCTTTCGAATCGTGAGGGCGTCCAGCGTTTTCTTGACCTCGCAACATTGCTTCTCGACCTCCTCCGGAATGGCAACCTCGACGTTTGATACCAGCGCATCGGCATTGCGGATTAACCGGGGCGGCGGGGAGAGCTGCGGACCCAGACTTGGCATTACGTATAGTAGAGCCGTGGCCGCGGGCAGTGCGAGGATTGCACCATTTTTTGGCATTGACTTCGAGCCGGGCAGTGTCAACATACGTTTTCAAATTGTTTATCAGCCATCGTTCTCATTGTTCTAACGTGAACCGAGAGCAAGAGTTGCTGTTATGGCCATACCAACTGGACGCCTTCAGAGGCGAATTCGCCTAGCGGCTCAGGTAAAGCTGCTAGATGCGCGAAAGCCCGAACTGGCTGAAAATGCCGTAACCGAAAATGTCAGCCCTCAAGGCGCGCGTGTCCTAGTGAAAACGCCCATGCAGCCTGAAACGCTTCTGTTCCTGATTTGCCTTGAGCACAATTTTCGAACTTCCGTCCGCGTGATATATTGCGAGCCACTGTCATCTGAGCAATTCGGGGTCGGATTGCAACTCCAAGAACCCTCCGTCAATTTGCTCGACAAAGTGGGGCACGGTGTGGTCTAGCAACCTGGTGGCGAGGTCACAAAAATCGACGCGCAATCCATAGCACTCAAGATTGATTTCAATAGGGGGTACACTCGACCAGCTTGTCTGGACCGTGGGGGGATCCAGCGCCTTTTCGATGAGAATTAGACGATAAATTACGACTTCACTCAGACGGGAACTACGGAGAGCCTAACGAGTTTTTCCAGGCCTGCACCGCCTGATACGTATCCAGCACACCATGGCCGTACTGCGAGTTGGAAACTGGCTGCGCATGCGACAGGGCGTCAGCCGCCGTCGACTCTGTCAGCGGGGAACTAATGCTGGCCATCAACGCCACCGTGCCCGAGACGAATGGCGCACTGAACGACGTTCCCCATCCGACAGCATAGCTATTGAACGGGTAGACCGACATCACTCCTTCGCCCGGCGCTGAAATCCAAACCGGTGGCGCTCCGTAATTCGAGAAGTCGGAGGGTGCGTTGGCGTTCGAAGTGGAAGCTACATCAATGACGTTCGGCAGGCTTGCTGGATAGACCGTCGCCATCGAGGCATCGTTACCCGCCGACGCCACACAAATCAAACCCCTGTTCGTGGCGTAATTGATAGCCGCGGCAAGTTCCGGCGAAGCGCTGCTAAACTCGAAGCTCATGCTAATGACCTTGGCTCCGTTGTTCACCGCGTAGTAAACGGCGCGGAGAACATCAGAGGCATAGGCGGTTCCGTCGGCAGTAAATGCCTTCAGCGGCATAATGTTCGCCTGCGGGGCAACCAGGTGCACGACTCCTGCGGTCATCGTGCCGTGGCCAAAAGCTGAATACGGTGGAGTATCGATCACGCCCGCGGTGGATTGATCAAGGACGCCAGCAGCCGTTTGACTCAGTTGGGCAACCTGGCCGTCAACTACGCCCGCGGTGGACTGCGAGATGTCGCCCATCTCAGACCCACCGCCGGCGTTACGCGTAAAATCGAATCCTGCAACCAAAACTGGGTTGAGTACTGTGTTATTCGGATCGATGCCAGTGTCGATCACCGCGACGGTGACTCCCGCGCCCGTGACTCCAAAATCGGCTTGCGTTTGCGCGGTACGGACGATCTGGTTTGGAGTCTGGAGCACATATCCTTCCCAAACCGTTGCCCCGTAATACCCAATTGGGGTGTCATCAGTGAGATAGGCGGGAATTTGTTGTACGGTCGCGCCCAACGTGCTCACGATCTGCTCCGGCTCGGCGTTAACAACGTTGGCAGCAGAGATGAGCTGAGTCAGGAAAGTGTTTGGGTCGAGCAGTCCGACGTTTTGAATAAGGAAGACCTGGCCGTCAGGATCCCCGATGCCCTCTAAGACTTGGCAGCCAAGCAGCGCACAGCTGGTGTTGATCCCCAACAATCCACCACTGTCGCGCACAATGAAGCGGTTATTAGTGACTTTACAAGCTGGATTTTGCCCTTGATAGGCCGGGGGAAGGAAGCCATATGGGCAAACACCTTGGGCGTACAGGTTTGACGCGGGTAATGCTAGCAATGAGCAAAACAGCGCAGCGCAAAGCACGCCTTTCACGCTGCTCGAGCCGTTCGTTGTCATAGGCGCTCCTGGCCCCTTCAGCCGCCCATCAGGGTTACGGAGCTTTCGCAGCTCCTCCATTTGCCCCACGTTTCCTGCCGCGGCGAACAGCACTCCGCTTGATTGGGGTGCCCGTAATCGGCAAATACACAGGTTTTTCCCGATCGATTGCCACGGCCAGCTCCAGATCATTCTTTAGCGCGAAATCGAGCTGGAACTCCCCGTTCTGGTTGCTCGCGGTACGAGCAATGCTCCGGCCTCGATTCATCAAAGCAATCGGAACTCCGGCCAACGGACGGCCTGCTCCGGAGCTCTCCAACATCTGCCCCAGCAGCGATGCTCGGCCCGAACTGATTTCCCTGTCGATTTTGAGATCGACATGCGCCGAGCCGACCCGGTACAGCAGTTGCCGCGCAGGTACCACCAGGACCCGGGCTCCTGCTGTTGCGGACTGGGCAAAGCTGTCAAAAAGCAGTTCAACGCCTATGTCGGAGCGGCTTGTCGCTTTCTTTTGTGTCCAAAAGCTGGCTTTTACCGTGCGAACAACACACTCCGGAGGGGCGTATGAATTTTCCTGCGAACCTACGGAGGCGACGCGTCGGTACAGATCCACCCGTTGGGCACAACTCGCGCACGCATGTAGATGCTGCTGGACCGCTTCGCGTTGTGTGATAGACAGAGCCCCGCGAACAAACTCCGCCAGCCTTTCTGGAGCGCAGTGCGTCATATGGCGTTCTCCCGGGGGGTAGCCGTCCCCCTGACTTGCAGCCCAGACCGCCAGGATTTTCTCGGCTACGCTGCTAAAGAGGCGGCCACCATTCCAAAAATATAAGAAAACAAAAAATTAGGCCCCGGCAAGGGGAGCGTACCCGCCCATTAGGACGAAAGGCGCCCAGTGGTACGGATGAGCAAAACGCTCCCGCACCTTCAGCATGGCCTGCTTTACTGCCGCTGCCTTGTCTGACCCCCGGCACAAACCGCTGTAAAACTCCTTCATAAACTCCGCAGTACTTGCATCGTGCACGTCCCAAAGGCTTAAAAGCAGCGATTGTGCTCCCGCTTGGAAGAGTCCGCGGGCCAATCCGATCAATTCATCGCCTGCCGCAACAACATTCAGCCCAGTGGCGCAGCCGCTTAGCGTGACCAATTCCACTGGCAGCCGCAACCGATAAAGGTCATAGAGGGCCAAATACGAATCGCCCAGGCGGATGGAGGAGAACATTGGACTGTCCCGGCGGAAGTAGCCATGCGTGGCAATATGCACAATTCGGCTGTCCGGTCCTTCGCTCCTAAGCACACCATCGGTCGCGGAAGCCCCCAAATAGGCGCGCGACGAGGGCAAAATGGCTTTCAGAGATTCGATTTCGGCGCTGATCAACGGCGCGTTTTCGTCGGGAACACCCATCAGCAGCGTTGGTCCGGAGGTGTTCCCCCGCTTGTTGACGCAGACGGAATAAACGCTGGCGCTGGGAGCGTACGAGATCGTGTAGTCGTCAATGACGTATCTGCAGCCATCAAAGAGCGCATGAAAGGGGACATAATGCAGCGCCCCGTGCGGAACGATGAGCAAGTGGGGCGTGTCTAACCGGCTACGAAGCGGTGCCAACAGCTCGTGGTAGAGGCTTTCGAGATGCGACCGGGTGGACCGGATGAGCGAATCGCAAAACACCTCGATGTAATCGGGACCCAAACGGAACTTTGATAGTTGAAAATGCAGGAGGCGAAGCACGCCGGTAATACGAGAGGCGAGTGTTACGGGCACGATCTCCAGTCGCTTTTGATTGAGTAGGCATGCTAGAATTTGGTCTCTGCTCTGAAAATATTCGACAGTCAGCGCATCACCAGGCATGGCTTTGCGGATCTTTTCAAGCGCAACATTTTCCCGTCCCGGCATTCCCACCTGCACCGCTTCAGCGGAGCTAACGTGGTGAAGCACGCGAACCAACTCGCTTTCGCGTGAGCGCGCCTGCGCTTCAAGGCGCTGCAAGCGTTTCGGAGAACCTTGTTCCGGGCGCAAGTGCTCGAGCTCAATGAGGCTGTAATACAAATTCAGTTCCTCGCGCAAATTGCCTATGCGCCGCATGGGTGTGCCTTGGCCGCTTTCTTCGCCAAACACCGCTGCTGGCCGTAGCATCTGGTCCATCAGGATGCGTGATTTTGCTTCCTCTATGTAGTGAAAGGCCTCTTGGAGTGACGGTTCCGATGGGTGCCGTAGGCATGCGTCAACAAGGACTTCGTAAACTTCGAGCCGGTTCTTGAGGAAGGCGAGCTTGAGTTCCTGTCCACGAACATTGCTGCGCAAGCTTTCCAGGGCCTGACGCGATGCACGGAAGCAGGAATATGCGTCTTGTTGCTTGCCGCAAGCTGCCTGGATGTGGCCCATCAGGAGAAGAGCCTGATGCTGGAGCATGGGAGCTTGCAGTCCTTTCAGCTTGTCCAGCGCAGCCGTGCATTCTGCGTGGGCTACTGGAAGATCGCCGGTGCGCTGCGCGATGCGTGCCAGCAGCAGTCTGCAAAGCACACCTTTGGCCGGCAGAAGCGAAGAATCGAAGACTCTCAGCGCTGCCCTGGCCAGGCGTCGGGCTTCCGCGAGGCGACCTTCATTGAACAGGACCAACGCCCGATAAAGATCGATTAGCGAGGGCCAGGCGTAGTTCCTTTCCTGCACGAACATCGCGCGCGATTGCTTGAATGCTCTGAGGCTCTGCCGCGGCCGTTCGAGTTGGGCCATCGCCATCGCTTCGAAGGCCAGTGATTTCGCTCGCTCATATCCCATGCCGAGACTTTCAAACTCGGCATTTGCTTGGCGCGCGAGTTCCGCGGCTTCGGCGCTGAGGTTGAGTTCGAGATAGATTTCGGAAAGATCAAGGTTGCAGAGCGCGTGGTGATAGCGATCGTCCACCTTTTCGCACGCGGCGCGGGTCGAGCGCAGCATGTCGATCGCGCGGCTGTATTCGCCACGCAGGAAATAAAGATAAGCGATGTTGTAATCCGCCTGGGCAACCAGGCGCGGCATGCGGTGTTTCCCGCAGACTTCACGCGCTTCTTGGTACGTTCGGAGCGCCTCCGGGAATTTGCCCACCCCGATCAAGCAGACCGCCAAGTTGCTCAGAACTACTGCGATCCCTTCATGATCATGGTGGTCCAGCACCACACGATAGGCTCGGCGGTAACAGTCGAGCGCCTCCAAGAACCTGTCCTGACGGTAATAAATATTGCCTAGATTGATGTCGAGGCGCGCGAGACGTAGCTCGTCCCGCAGCTCAGCAAAGAGCTTTCGCGCCCGCTCGGCGGCCGCGAATGCGGCCTTGTATTCTCCGCTCAGATTGAGCGACAGGATCGACACGCTGAGCGTGCGGCCCAATTCGGTCTTCTCTCCGAGAGCGTCGAATAACTGAATCGCCTGGTCGTACAGCCCGATGGCAGCTCGGTAATGACCCAAGGCGTACTCAGCGTTGGCCATGCTGCGAACGGCATGGGCCTTGGCGAGCCGGTCGTCGAGGATGCGGGCGACTTCGACCGCGACTGTCGCGAGCGAACGCGACTCCCGCGCGTCGACCCGCAGCAACTCTCGTGCTCGGTCCTCAATTTGGATGATCAGCTCCAGGCGCAGTCGGTTTCGATGGTGCTTCAGGAACTCCCGGCGGCTGCGCTGGCTGGGCAGTTTCATCAGCTTCTCAAGAAATAGAGCTGACACGTTGCTTGTCGCAACTGCCGTGCTCATTTCCAGCCCCTCGCCAAGAGTTGCTTTTTCAATTGATCGAGGCAACGACCCCGAATAAAGCCAATGGAGCCCGTTGCCAGTCCAAGCTGCTTTGCGATTTCGGCGTATGGGCGCGCGGGTGTATCGAAGAACAGCATTTGGATCAGTTGCACGCAACGTGGGCGCAGAGCACTAAGGCAGTCACGCAAAATCTGCTCTTCCTGGACCTCGCGAATGACTTCATCGGCGCGCGCGCTGAGGGCCTGGTCCGGCAACTCGTCGAGGTCCTCCGCGGAGACGTGACGCTGCTCACGTTGCTTCCAGTGAAGGCACCTGTGCGACGTGGTCTGAATCAGCCATTTGGGTAGGGCCTGGGGCCTCCGCAGACGAGGCAGTTCCGAGAGAAGCTGAAGGCATACCGATTGGAAGATGTCGCTCGCATCCTCGCGTGAGAAGTCGTACTTGATGGGAATCGAGAAGATCAGGTTCTTGTATTTATCAATGAGCGCCGACCAAGCCTCTTCATTGCCATTGAGGCATTCCTTCACCAGGCGCTCGTCCGACCAGGCGAGTTTCCGGGCGGCTTCGACTTTTGTTGCCACCAGGCTCATTGCGACGCAACAGCATTGCGCCTGAAATAAAGCTCCTCGATATTCCAGAGTGCGTAAGGTTCAAGCACACCAGGACGGAAGTTGCCGATCTCGTCCTTCGCGCCTACCAGCACATCGGGGGTAGCCAAAAAGATTAGCGGAAGATTCTCCGCGATCAACTGCTGCACGCGATCGTAGATCTGTTTGCGGCGTTTGTAATCCATGGTGACCATTTGCTGATTCATCAGGCGGTCGATCTCCGCCTCCCAAGGCGTGGCAGGCTGCCGCTCATGTAAATTCCAGATATGCGTGGCGCCGTTGGAGAGCCAAACGTTCATCTCAGGGTTGGGGTCCGCGTCACCACCGCCCAGGCCGAGAATGCAAGCCTCATACTCATGGCTCCGGAAGACGCGATCGACTACGGCCCGAAACTCGAGTGGCACAACATGGATGTCCATTCCGAGCTGTCCGAGGTCGTCGCTGATGATAGTCGCCATCTTTAGACGTGGAGCGTTCGACGAGCTGACAATGATCGAGAACTCCACCGCCTTGCCTTGTTTGTCGATGAGCTTGCCCTCACGGGTCCAGGAAAAGCCGGCGGATTTCAGCAGTTCCCGCGCCCGGTCCAGAGATCGTTGGCGATGCGGCAATGACTGGTTCACCCACAGTTTGTTCGACGGAGTCACGTTGCCCCACAGCGGCGCTCCGTGGCCTTGATACGCAAGTTTCACAATCGCCTGCCGATCAATGGCGAAGGAAACGGCCTGCCGAAACTTCAGATCGCGAAACCAGGCTTGCTCACGCGCGATGCTGCCGAACTTTTGCGCCGGCAGGTCATTTAGATTGAAAGCTAGGAAGTTGAATTCCAGGCTGGGGCCGAGGTCCTCGACGTGATAGTGGCGATTTTGCTGATCGCTAGCGAGCAGTTCGTAATTATCTGGTCCGAAGCGATTGATGATGTCGGTCTCACGGGCCCGAAAGCGCATGACCTGGGCGTCTTCCGTTCCAACGAACAGGAATGCGATCTCATCGAGGTAGGGAAGACGTTGCTTGTTGTGGTCCGCCTTCCAGTAATACGGATTGCGCTCCAGCACAATGCGCTGACCGGGAACGTACTGCTTCAAACGAAAGGGACCCAGGCCGGCGATCGAGTCCGGAGCGGTGTTGAGACCCCATGCTTCGGAGAACTTCCCCTGCTCGTAGGTTTGCTGCAACAGATGGCGCGGCAGAATGGCCAGGCTGTCGAAAATTCTTTCAGCCGCGGCATAGGGCGCGGCGAGATCGAAACGTACCGTGTATGCGTCCAGCTTGGTTACTGAGAGTGGCTTGCCGTTGACTACCAGCAGATCGCGCTGCGGCGAATGAATCTTCTCATCGAGATAAACCTTGAACGTAAAGATGACATCATCCGCGTCGAACGGATGGCCATCGGAAAAGCGCAGCCCCCGGCGAAGTTTCAATTGGAAGCTCTGCCCGCCGGAAGAGATTGTCCACGAAGCCGCGAGGGCAGGCACGGTTTTCTGGGTGTAACGATTGATGTGAATAAGATCGGCGGTCATGCAGCCGATCACTTCGCGCGAGGGAACATCGAACGCGGTTACCGGATTCAAAGTCTTGGGTTCGGCACGCTGGCCCACAACCAGAGTGCCTCCGTACGTACCGAGCAAAGTGGATTCAATCTGGGCTTGCTCGCCCTCTTGCAAGGGTTGCGGAGCAGTGCCCGCCGGAGCCTCAAGCGCGCTGAGGAGGAAACACAGGACCAGCACCGCGCAATACCAGCAGACGCTGCACGCATTGGCCTCACTAGACCGCAACGGATTGCACCCGCCTTCTTAAAGCGTTCGCGGCAGCAAAATAGGCTGACGAAATGAGCACCAGCGCGAAGATCGGCGTCGCCATCCACCAGTAGGAACTGAGGACACGGTATTGCTGAAGCTCGGCGAGCAGGTTGCCCCAACTTGCGACAGGTTCGGCAGCACCCAATCCCAAAAACGAGAGCGCCACCTCCGCCATGATGAACTGAGGAATCAAGATGATCGCCTGGGTCAGCACCAACGGGAGCAGTTGCGGAAATATGTGTCGGCGGAACACATAAAACTTACCGGCGCCGAAACCCCGGGCTGACATCACAAAGCCCCGCTCTTTCGCGGTCAGCACAACGCCCCGGATCAACCGCGCCGGACGCGCCCAGCCAGTTAGCCCAAGCACTCCGGCAACCAGAAAGAAGGCCTGCAGCGGAGGAATGTGCAGCGGGAGAAACGACCTGATCGCAAGTAAAAGGTAAAACCACGACAGCGCAAGCCCCAGCTCTGTCAGTCGCATGATTCCTTCGTCGACGGCGCCGCCGGCCATTCCCGCCATCGCTCCAAGCGTGATTCCTACGAGCAACGACAGTAACGTTGCAACCAGGGCAGCGGCGATCGACACTCGCCCGCCATGGAGCAGCCGGGTGAACAAGTCGCGCCCATATTCATCTGTTCCCAGAAGAAATACGTGGCCCGGTGCTTCGACGCCGAAGAGATGGCGTTCGGATCTCGCCCCATTGCGAGACTTGCTTACGACCAAGAAGCGGAACGGATATCGAACACTGTGGTCTTCGTAATGCCCGTTGGCATTCGCATTCACCCTGCTGCGGTACACAAACGGACGAAGGTGGAAGCTCCCGCTGTCGTCTTGCCAATGGAGCTTCGTCGGAGGGGCGAAGGGAAAGTCGCGGTGCTGAGCCGCAGGTTCGTAGGGGGCACAAAATCCGGCGAAGAGGATGGCGCCATGCAGCGCAACGAAAACGATGAGCGGAACGCGCCAGAATTTCATCGTCCTATTCCATCCGAATGCGCGGGTCTACCGCGCAAAGCAGCAAATCTCCCACGGCATTGCCGATCACCAGAAGCGAAGAGGAAAGCATCACGATTGCGATGACCACATCGAAATCACGCGCGAAGATCGATTCGACGAACAGCGGGCCTAACCCTGGCCAACCCGTAACCACCTCCGCGAGCAGTGACCCGCCGACCAGACCTGCGATCGAGAGCCCGAGGAGCGAGATCAAAGGATTGGCCGCCACGGGAAGCACATGCCGCAGCAGCAATCGAATGGTCCCGATTCCGTGGCCTTGGGCGGCTTTGATAAATGGAGCTTCCAGGGCTTCTTTCATTGCGGTCCGGGTATGTTGGAAAACGATTGGAAGTCCAGCCAAGACCAGGGCCGAGACGGGAACAATCATGTGCAGCAAGACGTCTTTCATCTGAGCCCAGACATCCATGCCGTCGATGGAGCCTGAAGCCATACCGCCAACGGGCACGAAGCCCGTGCGAACCGCGAACGCGAGGAGTGCCAGCAGGATGGCAATCTCGGGAACGCTCAGCAAGAAAGAACTCCCCGAACACGAGATGCGATCGAGCCATGCTCCCTTCGCAGCACTTGCGATACCCAGCGGCATAGCGATGATCCACGTGAGCAGCGCGGCTGTTGCGGCGAGCAAAAGCGTGTTGCGGCATCGCACCCAAATCAGGGATGAAACCGGCATGTTGTAGGCGAATGAAAACCCAAAGTCGCCACGAATAGCAGAGCTGAACCAGCGAACATAACGTTTGTACAGTGGTTGATCGAGCCCGTAGTGCGTGCGCAGTTGGGCAAGAGTTTCCGGGGAGACTTGTGGATTTAGCCGCATCTCGTCGAGATAGCTGCCAGGAACCAAGGATGAAAGGAAGAAGGAGAGCAGAGAAACTGCCACCAGCAACAGCAGAGCAGTGGCAATACGGCGTCTGATGTAGCGCATAGCTCTCACGCGGCCTCCATGACGGGCAGCGCCCTCGGCTCGATTTCGCGTTCGACCAGATCGGAGCCGAACATCGTCGCAAGGTGGCGGAGAGCTTCGGCCGTAGGAGCAATACTGATGATCCTCCCCTGATGCATGATCGCGACATGATTGGCTGTTGCGCGTACGACATCGAGATCATGCGAGATCAGCAGATAGGTCAAATTGCGCGATGCCTTGACCTTGATAAGAAGCGCAATGATTTGCTGCAGTGTTTCGCTATCCAAGCCCGTCGTGGACTCGTCGAAAATGACGAACTTCGGATCTAGGACCAGGGCGCGAGCAATTCCCAGCCGTTGGCGCTGCCCTCCGCTCAAATCCAGTGCTTGTCGCCTGAGGATTTCCGGTGACAGGCCTACTTCTTCGATCATCCGAAGCACGCGGAGTTTGCGATCTCTAGGGTTTATCCCCTCGATCAGCAGCGGTTCCTCCACGATCTGCTCGGCGGTAAAGTTTGGATTGAATGCTGAGGCTGAGTCCTGCAACACGAGCTGAAGGCGGGGAGCTATTTCCCGCCTTTCGTTCGGAGATGCCGTCACGACGCTTCGTCCGGCAAAGACGACCTCACCTGCGTCCGGCCGCTCCCATAACGCCAAACATCTTGCCAGGGTGGATTTGCCCGATCCGGACCGGCCCACTAGCGCCAAGGTGGTACCGGGGCCGATCGTCAGGTCCACGCCGCGCAGGACTTCAACGGCAGAACGTGAGCGGAACCGCACTCCTGGTTCGTGATAGGACTTGGTAAGCCCACGCACCGCAATGAGCGGCTCACGCGACGATGAGTCGGAGCAAAGAGGACCGGCAGGATGAGCAACGTTGAGTTCGCTCAAAACAGCAGGCTGTCGCGACTTGATAGAGTGCTCCTGAACGTGTCCCGCCGACATCTCCAGCATGCGATCGGCAATTCGTGCAAGCAGCCTGCGGTCGTGACTAATGAGAAGGAGGCTCACGTTCAGGTCCTTCCGCAGTTGTTCCATCAGGTCAGCGATCTCGAACTTCAGTGCCGGATCGAGACCAGCCGTGGGTTCATCGGCAATGATGAGCGCCGGATGAGACGCCAGCGCTTGAGCGATCACGATGCGGTGACGCTCGCCGCCGCTGAGTTCGTGCGGATAGGCTTCGTAGATTCCAGGACGCTGGCCTAGATTCACATTGCGCAGCAGTTCCCAGACTCTTTCGCGCCTGTCTTTGGCGGTTGTCTTCTTGTGTGCTCGAATGACATCGGCGATCTGATCTCCGACCCGGAGCACAGGATTGAGGGCGAGTGCCGGCTCCTGATACATGATCGAGATTTGGTTTCCGCGGATGCGCCGCATCTCAGACTCGCCGATTTTCAGCAGGTCACGGCCGAGAAATGAAAGCGTACTGGCGGTCCGCCTCGCCGAGCTAGGGAGGAGATTGAGCAGACTCAAACCGAGGGTCGTTTTGCCGCAGCCTGACTCACCGAAGATGCCGACGATCTCGCCGGTCGCCACCTGGAAAGTCACGTCAGCGACGGCGACACACTTCGATCCCTCACCGCCGCAATACTCAACGGTCAGCGCTCGCACATCGAGCAGTGGCCGGTAATCGATGTGGGAAGGCACACCGTTCAGCTCCTGCAGGCTGCGCTGAATCCAGAGCCCAAATTTGCGAGTGTGACCCAGTTGTTCAGATTTTGCAACTTCTGGGTCCTCGGCCTCGACTAGGTGACGTCAAGCTCCGAGGCGAAGCAGCTTCGTCTGGGGCCGGAAGGCATCCCAGAGGCCTCGTCAGGCGGGACGGTGTCCCTTGTGAGCTTACAAAACGTCCGGTCGGGAGGCCGCACAAATGCTGCGGCCGAACCCTTCATCATCAAAGGCGAGTCCCATACCAAGAGCAATGGCGCGGATGTCATGATTGGCGCGGTCGCAGGCGGTGGGAAAGGCGCGGTCATTGGTGCCGGGGTCGGTGCGGCTACGGGCACTGGAGTGGCGGCAGCCACGGGCAAGAAGCCTGCCGAGGTGGAATCGGAGGCGGTGCTGACCTGGGTCGCGGCCAACCATCCAGGTGCCGGGCCGCAAGGCGAGCGGTCAACTTGCGGGGGCCATTGGGGGCGATCGCGACGAGACTTCAAGTGAATTCCGGTCCGCAGATTACAAACTTTACCGGATTGCCCCTTGCAGGTAGGAATGGTACGAACGTAGCCGCACCCGCAGGACAGCCGATTGTGGATAATATTCGATTTCGTGAGCAGGAGAGAATCCTATGCCTGAATGGCCAATGACTCCGAACACCGCGCAAGCGCGTGCGCAAGTTGCATCCACCGGTTTTCGCAGCGAATTGACTACCGAGCCGCTGCTGGATGAGCTGGTGGCGCACTTGCGGCAACATGGTACACAACTGCGCGAGGAATGGGCGCGGCGTATCACCCAGGCCAAGCTGCTGACGGGCATGACCGATGAAGAAATCTTGGCCGAGGCCACCTCCGTGTACGACAACTACGTGGAGGCTTTGGCCACCGGCACCTTCGAAGCGTTGCACTGCTACGCCCGCGACCTCTCCGAGCGCATCATCCCGAGAGGCGTCGAAACCCACGAAGTGATCGGAATCGTCCTGCTCCTGCGCGACGTGTTGGCACGTTCCCTGTTTGGCAAGTGCCGCAATGACTTGGCAAAGCTCGACCGGATTCTAGATGTCTACGAACCCGCCGCTAATCGAATCGCCACCACGGTCGCGGCGGGCTTTGTACAGGAACGCGAGCGCATTATCCGCCAGCAGCAAGAAGCCATTCGCGAACTCTCGACACCCGTATTACCAGTTCGCGAACGATTGCTCATCCTCCCCATCATCGGCTTGATCGACCCGCAAAGGGCCCGCCAGTTGACCGAGCAACTGTTGCGCGCCATCCGCACAAATCGTGCCAAGGTGGTGGTAATGGACATCACCGGGGTGGCGGCTATAGACGCCGCTGTGGCCAACCACCTCGTGCAAACCGTGGAAGCATCGCGATTGTTGGGCGCCACCGTCATCGTCACCGGCCTTTCTCCCGAGATCGCCCAGACGCTGGTCAACATCGGCGTTGATTTGGGCAAGATGAATACCGTTGGCGACCTGCAAGGCGGTATCGAACAAGCCGAGCGCCTGCTGGGTTACAAGGTGGTACCTGTAAGCGGAGCCAACTAAACTCTTTCAGGAGCAAGGCACCGTGGAAGTCCCGATTCTCAAACAGGCGGATATTCTGATCGCCACCGTCCAGGCAGCTCTAACCGACACAGACTTGCTGCAGCTTCGTTCCGCCTTAGTTCAAAAGGTCGTCACGACCCGAGCGCGTGGGGTGATTGTAGATCTCACAGCCATGGACGTCATGGATTCTTTTGCTTCGCGGACCATGAGGGAAATGGCGCAGATGATTCGCTTGCGAGGGGCGGAGACGGTTCTCGTAGGCATCCAACCGGATGTGGCCTTGGCAATGGTGCAATTGGGCCTGTTACTCGAGGGAATCACGACGGCACTCGACCTGGAAGAAGGTTTGGAGTATTTGCATCGCAAGTTCGAGAGCGTCTCCTAAGAGTTGGGCATCGTGGGAAATCAAATCTTCGTCGCGATTGCCGCGGATCAGGATATCGTAGCGGCTCGCCAAAAGGGTCGTGCTCTGGCCACCGAATTGGGTTTTTCTCCGAGTGATTCGACGTTGATCGCTACGGCAATTTCCGAACTGGCGCGCAACATCGTGTCCTACGCGAGGCGGGGAGAAATCGTTTTGGAAACCACTTCTAACTCCGGCGGGCGGCACGGGGTTGTTGTCGTCGCCAGGGACCAGGGACCCGGCATTCCCAACATCGATCAAGCCTTGCGCGATGGCTATTCCAGTTCCGGGAGTCTCGGTTTGGGCCTCCCGGGTGTGCGCCGCTTGATGGACGAATTCGAAATTACCTCCGAGGTGGGACGGGGCACGACGGTTACGGTACGGAAATGGAAGGTTTGAGCGAAGCAGTGGTCGAACTCGGTGTCGCTGCCCGCACTTTGGCCGGGCAGTCGATATCCGGAGATCGATATGTATTCCAGCCGTTTTCGGATGGTGTGCTCTTGGCGGCGATCGACGGCATTGGACACGGAAATGAAGCTGCTAACGCGTCAGAGTTGACGTGTGCAATTCTGAAGGCGCACGCGGCTGAGCCCGTTACCGCACTTGCAAGGCGCTGCCATGACCATCTCCGTTCCACACGCGGTGTAGTAATGAGCCTAGCCGCCTTCGATGTGGTGCGGAATTTGCTGACTTGGCTGGGAATTGGAAACGTTCAGGGGGTTCTGCGACGGTCTGGAAGGCCACTCGCCAGCGAAGAATCTCTTTTGGTGCGCGCCGGCGTAGTTGGCAGCCAATTGCCGCGATTGCAGGCCTCAGTGCTTCCCGTAGCTTCCGGTGATACTCTGATTTTAGCGACCGACGGGGTGCGCAGTGGGTTCGCTTGCGCCATCCCCTTTGCCCTCTCCCCTCAAAAGACCGCACAAGCTATTCTGGACGCCCATAGTAAGGGCACTGACGACGCGCTTGTGCTGGTGGCTCATTACCATGGGCATCGAATCTGATGGGAAAGACGGAAACAACACGGCGGCTCGAGTCCTTGTACGATGAGGCGCTGCGGTCTTACCTGGCGGGAGGGGGAGAAAACGCCTTGCACGGCGCTTATGAAGCTGGGCGCCTCGCTTTAGCCAAAGACCTGGGAGTGCTCGACATGGCAGCGTTGCATCACTCAGCACTCGTGAAAGTTCTGTTGGGCACGGATGGAGAAGGCGCTGATGAACAGAAGGATTTGCAGGCGAAGCTCAGCGCCGCCTCGCAATTCTTTGCGGAAAGCCTCTCCCCTTATGAGATGTCTCACCGGGGGTATCGCGACGCCATCGCTGCGCTGCGGGCTCTGAACGAGACTTTAGAAGAGGAAGTCAAGCGGATCGCTCATGCGGTTCACGACGAGGCTGGCCAGCTCCTGGTGGCCGTCCATCTGGCTTTGGCGGAGATAGCCCGCGATCTGCCCTCCGCCCTGCGCGAGCGAATTGAGCATGTCAACCAGCTTCTGCACCAAGTCGAGGAACAGTTGCGGGGGCTTTCCCACGAGCTCCGCCCCACCGTGCTGGACGATTTGGGGCTCGTTCCGGCTGTCCGCTTCCTGGCGGATGCGGTGGCAAGACGTTCTAAGATTTCAATTCGGGTGGAGGCCACGCTGGAAGAGCGGACATCGCCACCAGTGGAAACTGCTCTCTACCGAATCATTCAAGAAGCTCTGAACAATGTCACAAAGCACGCGCAGGCGGGTAACGTAAGGATTCGCCTGGATGCGGACGGACAGAGGATTTGCTGTTCCATCCGTGACGATGGAGTGGGGTTTAATGCCCAGGCGCTCCTCTCGGGAAGGGAACACAAAGGCCTGGGTCTGATTGGAATGCGGGAGCGGCTCAGCGCGATTGGCGGGACGATGGAGATTGCATCAGGACCCGGCGAGGGAACCCGGTTGCTGATTGCGGTTCCAAGGGAGGGTACACGTGTCCATTCGAGTAGTGCTGGCCGATGATCACGTCCTCGTGCGGCAGAGCTTGAAGGCACTTCTGGAACGGGAAGGCATTCAAGTGACTGGCGAGGCCTCA
>DASQXC010000224.1:0-6554 GCA_035639935.1 Terriglobales bacterium | reverse complement strand
TTCCCGCCCAGGGGTTACGCGACGGCATCGAAGTAGCTATAATGAATCTATGAAGCTCATTCCTGCCGACAAGTTCCATTGCCCGGCGCAAGCCCGCCCGAATCTATTCGCCGGCGACTAACAGCCCTCCTCGTTCTGGTTTTGTAGGCGCCTTCTGTGAGGGCGCGAGTCAATCGGGTCATCGGGTGATCGGCTCATCGGATGATCGATCGTGGATTCAATGACCCGATGACCCGATCTCCCGATCACCCGATGCTGCATTCAGTGTGATCCACACCCAATACCGAAACAGGAGCATCCCATGGCTACCACCACCGTGCCGACTACCGGTCCCAGGATTCGCACCCGTCTTCCCGGGCCCAACGCCCAGCGCGTGCTGGCAGGGGACCAGACCTACCTTTCGCCGTCCTACACTCGCAGCTATCCGCTCGTCGCAAAGCGCGGGCGGGGCGTGGTCATCGAGGATGTGGACGGCAACGAGTTCCTCGACTTCGCCGCCGGTATCGCCGTGGTCTCGACCGGTCATTGCCATCCCGAGGTGGTCGGGGCGATTCAGAAGCAGGCCGCGGAGCTGATCCATATGTCCGGCACGGATTTTTATTACGAGAACATGATCACTCTGGCCGAGCGCCTCTCCCGCATGGCGCCCATGAAGGGGCCGCATAAGGTGTACTACGGCAACTCGGGGACGGAGGCGGTCGAGGCGGCCATGAAGCTGGCGCGCTATCACACCAGGCGGCAGAACATTATCGCGTTTTACGGCGCGTTTCACGGCCGGACCATGGGCGCACTGTCGCTGACCGCGTCCAAAATTCAGCAGCGCCGCCGTTTTTTCCCGCTGGTGCCGGGTGTGACCCACGTGCCGTATCCCTATGTTTATCGCCGCCCCGCGGGCACGGACGCGCGGCAGTACGCGATTGACTGCGCCCGCTTCATCGAGGACAAGCTGTTCAAGACCACGCTGCCGCCCGAGGAAGTGGCCGCCATTTTCGTCGAGCCGATCCAGGGCGAAGGTGGGTACGTGGTCGCGCCACCGGAGTTCCTGCAGGAGTTGCGCCGCATTTGCGATCAGCACGGCATTTTGTTGGTGGCCGATGAAGTGCAGTGCGGCGCCGGGCGCAGCGGCAAGTGGTGGGCCATCGAGCACGCTGGGGTCGAGCCGGACATGGTGTGCATCGCCAAAGGTATCGCCTCCGGCATGCCCCTGGGCGTGACCCTCACGCGTGCCGAGATCATGGACTGGGTGCCGGGCTCGCACGCCTCCACCTTCGGCGGCAATCCGGTGTGCAATGCGGCGGCGCTCGCGACCTTGGACGTTCTCGAGCGCGAAGGGGTGCGCAATGCCGAGCTTGTGGGGCGGCATATGATGGAGCGCCTGCGCACCTGGCCGGCGCGCCATCCGATAGTGGGCGACGTTCGCGGGCTCGGCCTGATGATTGGCATCGAGATCGTCAAAGATCAGCGGACCAAGGAAGCGGCCTGCGACGAGCGCAATCGAATTGTGCAACTGGCCTTCGAGCGTGGCGTTCTTTTCCTGGGCGCGGGCGAGAACACGTTGCGCATTTGCCCGCCTCTAGTGGTCACGCCGGAACAGGCCGACATCGCGCTGGATGTGCTCGAAGAGTGCATCTCGTTGGTCGGGAAGAAATAGGGAACGTCGCAAGATTGAATTATTGGGCGATTGAGCCATTGGGCCATTGAAAAACCGGCCCAATGGCTCAATGACTCTCGAGTCGTTGAAATGCGGGTCAGCGATGCGGTCTCAGGCCCATTACCAGCTCAGGCCGACATGCATGTCGCCCAGCACCATGGCCCCTATGTGGATAGGCGGCGCTTTCCACAGGTGAACCTGCAGGGGGGAGCGATAACGGTGTTCTTGTTACCTGAGTCGTTGATTCGTTAATCTCAATATCTCAATTAATCAATGGCGCTCAATGGCTCAATGACTCAATCCAGGTGAATCCCTGACTGTTTTGCAAACGTCAAATGACGATGTCCCACAAGCTCACATCCCGCGGGTGGCTGGCGCTGCTCACTTGTGTGACCCTGTGGGGCTCGGGGTTCATCGGCATTCGCATTGCGCTGACCGCCTACTCGCCCTCGCATTTGGCGCTGCTGCGCTTCTTGGCCGCATCGGCAACTATTCTGCTTTACGCGATCGCCGCCCGGGTGCGGCCACCCGCGCGCAAAGACCTCCCCTACATTCTCATGACCGGCTTCGTCAGCATCACCGTTTACCACGTGGCGCTCAACATGGGTGAGCGGACGGTGACCGGCGGTGCGGCCAGCATGCTGGTGGCATCAGCACCGATCTTCTCCGCGCTTCTGGCTCGCCTGGCACTGCATGAACGGCTGCGCGTTTGGGGATGGATTGGCATCGCCATCAGCTTTGTCGGGGTGGCGCTCATTGCCATTGGGGAAGAGGGCGGAGTGCATTTCAACTCGGGGGCTTTCTTCGTGGTCATCGCCGCTATTGCGAGCGGCATCTCGGTGGTTCTCCAGAAACACTATCTCAAGGCCTACAACGTTAACGATTTTTCGACCCACCTGATTTGCGCAGGCACACTGTTCCTGCTGCCTTTCCTCCCAGGATTGGGGACGGCGGTCCGCCACGCCCCACTGATGCCGACGCTCGCGGTGTTGTACATCGGCGCTTTCCCGGCAGGTCTTGCGTACCTGACCTGGGGATATGTGCTGAAGCGCACGCCGGCTTCGGTGGCCGCTACTGCGCTCTATACCGTGCCCATCTTCGCCATCTTGATTGGCTGGATTGTCCTCCGAGAAGTCCCCAGCCAGCTCTCCATCGTTGGCGGCGCGCTAGCCTTCGCCGGCGTGGCAATGGTGAATACTAAAGGACACGCGCGGACGTCAATTGAAACCGTCGTCTACGCAGCCGATCGCGGGAATTGAGCTTGCCTGCGCTCTGATGGGATGAACCCCTGAGAAGCCGTTTGAAAGGGAGAATGAGCCCGGACCTACGATGCAGTCCCAAACAGGCGGTCGAAGATTGACCAGAAGATCGCGTAATCGCGGTCGGGACGGTCGTGGTGGGCCATGTGGCGGGCGCGGGCGCGGGCGAGCCAAGAGGGCAGCCATCCGCCCATATGGAAGCGCCAGTGGATCTCTTCTGTAAGGATGAAGTACAGGCTGAAGCTCACCAGCACACCGGGCGCAAAGCCGGCGTGCAGCAGCCAATCGGCGATGACGAGGGGCGCGCCGTTCGCGGCGAACATCAGCACCACGTAGCTGGCCTTGCCGCCAAGATTCACGTGCAGCGGCTCATGGGGCATGCCAAACGAAGAATGGTGCAGCAGGTGGCCGTCAAAGGCGTAGGTGCCGGGGACGTGCAGGATCCAGCGGTGCAGGGCGTATTCGAAGAAGTTGGCCCAAATGAATCCGACGACCAGCCCCATCAGCCACATCATTGGGCTGGGCGGGCGCAGAAAAGCCAATACGGCGGCCGGCCCGCATCCGCACAGCGTAGCCACGATGGCATTGCGGAGGTTGATGGCGCGCCCCACTTCAAGCGCGACAGAATCGATTGTGCGTTCGCCGGACATTACCCACCCCCTGGTAAGATGCGGGGGAGAGTGGCGTTGGGCGCATCTTACATGGCGCTTGTCTGTCGGGTGCCCCACCCTTGGCCGGTTTTGCCAAGGGCGGGGTTTTCATTTCCGACGAACTACCCCAGTCTTGGCAAAGAGCCGAGGATGGGGCACCCGACTAAACCCAACAACCAAATTAAAGAGCGAGCCGGGTCTTGTGGCAAGTGATCAGAAGTAACCTCCCTGGGCTGCTATAGTAATCGCTCGCATGTACCAGGCGGCCATACGCAAGCTCGAGCTTTCCCGCAAACTCCAGCAGCGGGCGGAGAAGCTGTTTCCCGGAGGGGTGAATTCGCCGGTGCGCGCGTTTCGCGCGGTGGGCGGCGATCCGCCGTTCATCGTCAAGGGACGCGGCTCGCGCATGTGGGACGCCGATGGCAACGAGTACATCGATTACGTGGGCTCCTGGGGACCGCTGATCCTAGGCCACGCTGCACCCGAAGTGGTGGACGCCGTTGCACGCGCGAATCGCGACGGCGCCAGTTTTGGGGCCTCAACACCGCTCGAAGCCGATCTTGCCGAAGCCGTGCTCGAAGCTTTTCCTGCGATGGAGAAGCTGCGCTTCGTCTGCTCGGGGACTGAGGCCACGATGTCGGCCATTCGCCTGGCGCGAGCGGTGACCGGGCGCAAATACATCATGAAGTTCGAAGGCTGCTATCACGGCCACAGCGACGCGCTGCTGGTGAAGGCGGGCTCCGGCGTCGCGACTTTCGGCATCCCCGGCTCAGCGGGCGTTCCCGAGGAATTCGTGCAGTTCACGCTGGCGCTGCCCTACAACAACATTGACCGCGTAAACGACGCGTTCAAAAAACTCAAGGGTGAAATCGCCTGCGTAATCGTCGAGCCGGTGGCCGGCAACATGGGATGCGTGCCGCCGGCATCGCAATTCCTCGATGGCCTCCGCTATCTCACCTCGCGCGACGACGCTTTGCTGATATTTGACGAGGTGATGACCGGCTTCCGCGTGGCCTTTGGCGGCGCGCAGGAGCTCTATGGCACGCGTCCGGACCTGACCACGCTGGGGAAGATCATCGGCGGCGGACTACCCGTAGGCGCTTACGGCGGGCCGGCAGAATTCATGGACCAGGTAGCGCCGCTCGGTCCTGTCTATCAAGCGGGAACGCTGTCGGGAAATCCACTGGCGATGGCCGCAGGTCTGGCCGGGCTGCGCCATCTGCGCGACAACCGAGAAATCTACGGCCGGCTCGATCGCGCAGCGGCGACACTGGTAGATATGGTTACCGACGCCGCGCTCCGAGCCGGTGTGCCGGTAACCGCGAATCGCGTCGGGTCAATGTTCACCTGGTTCTTGACCGATCAGCCAGTCAGGGATTGGGGTTCGGCGGCAAAATCGAACACGGCCCTTTTCGGCAAATTTCATCGAGCCATGCTGGAGGAAGGCATCTGGCTGCCGCCATCACAGTTCGAAGCGGCCTTTCTCTCCGCTGCGCACTCGATGGACGACATCAGCCAGACAGTCGAGGCAGCGCGCAAGGCCTTCGCCACGATTAAGGGTTAGCCACAGAGACACAGAGAAGGTCTGGTCATCGGGTGATCGGGTCATCGAGCCATTTCGCCAAATTTCAGATCACCGGATGACCCGATCTCCCGATCACCCGATACTTCCATCATCTCGGGGACGGTCACAAACTCGTAGCCTTGGTCTGTACAGCGCCGGATCAGGCGATCCGTCGCTTCTACGGTGCGCGCGCGGTCTAGGCCCAGGCGGACGTGAGCGCCGTCATGCATCAGGATCACGTCCCCACCGCGGATGCGCTGGGTCAGGCGGAGCTCGATGGCATCCGCCGAATGGATCCTCCAGTCATTCGAGCTGACGGTCCACATCACCGGCTCGAGCCCCAGGTTGCGGCCGGCGCGCAGCACGTGTGGCAGACGCGCGCCGAAGGGCGGACGCCAGAGCGTGGAGTGCTTGCCCAGCGTGTCCAGCAGGACCTTGCGGCACTGCTCAAGCTCGCGACGCACGTCCGCTGGCGAGCAGAAGATCAGGTTGGGATGATTGAAGGTATGATTGCCGATCACGTGCCCGGCGCGCGCAATTTCACGCGCGATCTCCGGCTCGGCAGCGACAAATCTTCCGATCAAGAAAAATGTCGCCCGCACCTGGTGCCGCGAGAGCACTTCCAGCAGACGCAGCGTGTACGGATCGTTGGGACCATCGTCGTAGGTCAGCGCAAGCTGGCGCGAGCCGCGTCCCGCGCCCAGATACGTGCGACCGTAGAGCTGAGAGCGCGGCGCGTAGGCAGCGTAGCCTGCGTAACCGATGGTAGTAGCGCCGACCAGAAGTCCGAGCATCGCTGATTATTTCACCACAGAGACACGGAGCCACGTAGGGCATTTATTCATCGGGTGATCGGGTCATCGTGTCATTTGGATCGGCTTTTAAATCACCCGATGACCCGATCTCCCGATCACCCGATTGCTCTGTGGCTCTGTGCCTCTGTGGCAACTTTGTTTACTCAACTCGCAATTGCACCGCGCGCTCACCCGATATATGCTCGCGCTAATAGGTCATGGCCAACTTCTTCGAGCCGCCCCGGTACATCGCAATCGAGGGCCCCATTCGGGTGGGCAAGACGACGCTGGCCAACATCATCGCCGACCGGTTGCACGCGCAGCGTGTGCTCGAGCCCGAGGACAATGCTTTCCTGCGCGCATTTTACGATGGCCAGCGCGGCGCCGCGTTTCAAACGCAGTTTTCGTTTCTGGTCGAGCGCTACGAGCAGTTGCGGGCGCTCGAGGCTGGGCCAAACTCGCATAAGACCATCATCGCCGATTACATCTTCGAGAAGGACAAGATCTTCGCATACGTCACCCTGACCGACGCCGAGCTGGCCGTCTACAACCGCTATTACAACATCTTCCGCGAGCAGGTGCCCACGCCCGACCTGGTCATTTATCTGCAGGCCACGCCTGAGGTGCTGAAGAAGC
>DASQXC010000223.1:0-3345 GCA_035639935.1 Terriglobales bacterium | reverse complement strand
TTCTACATGGGCGGCGACCAGGACCTGCGCGGGTTCGACATCCGCTCCGCCTCGCCCTGGGCCTTCATTGCGACCACGACAAGCATCGCTCTGCAAAACCCCGATGGCACGCCGGTTCCCAGAGATCCCTCCAACCCTCGTCAAGGTGCGATCACGATTCCCATCCCGGTGCAGACCCTTGTGGCGCCAGGCGGTGACACCAACATCGTTTCTAATCTGGAATACCGGATCCCGCTGGTGGGACCGGTCAATCTGGCGCCCTTCGTGGATTTCGGGATGAACTTTGCAGCTCGTAACTCGCAGCTTCGCATCTCCGAGGCCGCCTTCGCCCAACTGACCAGCACCAGTTTCGGATGCTCGGGCCTGGATGTCACTTTCAACTGCATCCCCAGCATCGCGCCCGGAAGCGTCCCTTTCAAGCAGGAGCTGCAAATCATTCCCGCGACCAATTATGTGCGGCGGATGTCCAGCGGGGTCGAGGTGCAGGTGATGATGCCGGTCATCAACGCTCCATTTCGTGTCTATTGGGCCTACAACCCGCTGCGGCTCGACACCAATGCCCCGACACCCAGCCTGATCACGCGCGACATGTTTCCGCCCGGAGCCGCAGGTGACTACACATTTCAGCAGACCCTAAGGGGTTTCTTCCCCAGCTACAGCTTAAGGGAACCGCGTAAGACGTTTCGGTTCACGGTAAGCACGACGTTCTAAAAGGGGCTTCACGGTGTTTTGTGGAAGCCCACGCCTTTCAGGCGTGGAGAAGAGCGGCTGATTCGAAATGCGGCTTATAGCCGCTGTTGCGGAAGGAGACCTCACACAGCGGCTTTGAAGGCGCATTTTCGGTTGCCGACTGTTTCCCACGCCTGAAGAGCCTGTTACGAAACTCGGCTTTTCGCCTCCAATCGAAAGCACCTCGACCGCTTTTAATACCTAGAATTTCATCAAGAGCGCGGGTGCCGATACGGCCGCATCAAGCGGCCGCAACAAATAGTAGTGGGCACGCATCCCGAGTATCGCCGGTAAGATTGCTGACATCCTTGTCCCGAGTCGCTCTTCAGCCACGAGGGATCTTGGTCGTCACCAGAAGAAACCCAAGATCCCGGGCTGAAGCCCGCCCTCCGAAAGCATTCGAGCTTTAGCTGCTGGCTTTTATGCTGACCCGGGCACGCAAGCCGAGCCAGGGGCCAAAAGCTGACTCACAGCGGCTCGTACAGCGCAGCTTGCCGGTTCTCCGCCAAGGTCGCCAAGCCGTTGGTGACGTACTCGGCGAAATATGGAGCTGCGCGGTGGGCGTCGAGTGCGGCCTGGTTGTCGTACTGCTCATAGAGGCAAAACTGGCGCGGATCTTCCAAGGACTGGTGGCCCACATACAGACGACAACCCGGTTCCTGGCGCGTGTTCTGCTGCATCTTGCGGATGTACTCCTTGGCCAGCTCTTCGGTTCCTGGCCTCATCCGGTAGTTAACGACCAGAACGGTCATCGCATCACGCCCTTACCCTCACCCGCCGGGGCACGTTTTTCAGCTGCAACTGCATTGTGAAACTCTTCCAGGAACAAGCTCTGTTCACGGTCGGGGCCTGTCGAAACCATGCCGATGCGCGCCCCGGTCTCCTTCTCCACAAAATTCAGATAGGCGCGGGCCTGTGGCGGCAGTTTTTCCAGCCTGGTGATGCCGGAAGTGGATTTCCGCCAACCCGGTAGCTTCGCGTAGATGGGCTCGATGCGGTCGTAGCCCGTGGCTTGCGCCGGGACCTCAGCGGTCTTTTTTCCACCGATTTTGTACGCGACGCAGACGGGGATCTCGGGCAGCTCGTCCAGCACGTCCAACTTGGTAACCACGAACCACGAGATGCCGTTGATCATCCGCGCATAGCGGAGCAGCGGCAGGTCAAGCCAGCCGCAGCGCCGCGGACGCCCTGTTACGGCGCCGAACTCGTTGCCGCGCTTGCGCAGCTCGTCCGCCATGGCTCCTTGAATCTCGGTGGGAAACGGGCCTTCCCCCACACGCGTGCAATACGCCTTAGTGACACCCACGACTTCGCTGATGGCGGTGGGCGCGACGCCGGTGCCGGTCACCGCGCCGCCGGCAGTAGCGCTGGAAGAAGTGACAAACGGATAAGTGCCGTGGTCGATGTCGAGCATGGTGCCCTGCGCACCTTCAAAAAGCACCGGCTCCCCGGCCGTAATGGCCTTGTTCAGCAGCATCGCTGTATCGCACACAAAAGGGGCGACCTGCTCCGCCGCGCGCGCGTACTCCCCGTACATAGTGTCGGCATCAAGCGGCTCGGTGTTGAACAGGGCGTGCGCAATCATGTTTTTCTCGGCGCAGGCATTTGCGATGTGCTTTCGTAGCAGCGCGGGATCGAGCAGGTCGGCGACACGCAATCCCCGGCGTCCCATCTTGTCCTCGTAAGCAGGGCCGATCCCGCGTGACGTGGTGCCGATCTTGACCCGTCCAGGCGCGTTCTCCGCCGCCAGTTCGATCATGCGGTGATAAGGCAAGATGACATGGGCGCGGTTGCTGATAAAGAGGTTGGGCTGCGCGGAATCGGATGACTGCGCTCCCGGCCCTTGGATCGGTAGACCCGCTTGGCGCAGCGCGCTGATTTCCCGCAGCAGCGCCATGGGATCGAGCACCACCCCGTTGCCAATCACGGCACGACAACTCTGTCGCAGAATGCCGCAGGGAATCAGTTGCAGGATGAATTTCTTCCCGTGCAGGATAACCGTGTGACCCGCGTTGTGCCCGCCGGCATAGCGGGCCACGACGGAAAAGTTCTCCGAGAGGACATCGACGATCTTGCCTTTGCCCTCATCGCCCCACTGGGCGCCTACCACGACGACTGTGTTACTCGCCTTCATGAGTTCCTTTGCTTCGCTCAGGATTTTGGCGGCGGCCCTTCGACTTCGCTCAGGGCTCGGCCTCGCGTTGCTCAGCCTGGGCTAACTTCCGTTTCGCTGATGCCCGCCAAACGCCTCAACTTCGATTCGCCCACGCCCACTCTTGTCCCCGAGGGCTGTGGACGTAGGATTACGAGGGAAAGCCAGCGGAAAGATTACAAGGCATGATAGCAATGAATAGCGCTCGCCGCTAGACCTGCTCTGATATCGTAGAGATCCGGCTTATTGCGCCTTGCAAGTCAGACCCAACAGCCAAGAGCTGTTTTTCAATGCCCGAACTTCCGGAAGTCGAGACCATCGCACGCGGACTGACCAAGAGCCTCACCGGTGACGTAATCGAGTCAGTCTGGTTAGGGGGCAAGCCAGAACCGCTGAAATCCTCGGCAGCGGAGATGGTTCGCACACTGGAGCAGGCGCGCATCGCGGGCGTGCGTCGTGTCGGT
>DASQXC010000222.1:0-2956 GCA_035639935.1 Terriglobales bacterium | reverse complement strand
GTGGCGTGATGCTGAACACAACCGCCGCGTTCTGCAATTGCTGGCTGCCGATGATGGCTTCGATCTGGTGCACGACATGAGCGGCACTTTTTGGAAATGCGCCGGTGAGACCAACGTACCTGTGCTCGCCACCCTTCATCTACCACCACATCTTTACGCACCCGAGATGTTCGAGAATATTGCCCCAAACGTGTCCTTCAACTGCGTATCCGAATCGCAGGCGCAAGTCTTCGCGCGTTTGCCGGGGCTGCTCGGCGTGATCCAGAACGGCATTGACCTGATACGGTTTCCTTGTGTCGGCGCAAAACCCACCACGGAGACACGGAATCACGAAGACAAGACCAGTTCGAATCGCTCGCACGATAGGACGCAAACGACCACCTCGGTATCTTGCCTCCGTGGTGCATCGTCCGGTCGTGGGTATCTACTATGGCTGGGCCGCATCTGCGAGGAGAAAGCGCCGCACCTGGCGCTCGAGGTCGTCGAGCGAAGCGGGCTGCCGCTGATCTTGGTGGGAAACGTATATCCCTTCAGCTATCACCAGCAGTATTTCCGGCGCGAGATCGTTCCGCGCCTTGAGCGCAATTCGCATGCGCGCTTTATCGATTCGCCAGCATTTTCGGACAAGCTGATGTTGCTGCGCCACGCCCGAGCGCTTCTGGTCACGAGTCTGATCAACGAGACCAGTTCGCTGGCGGCAATGGAAGCGATGGCCTGCGGCACGCCAGTGATTGCTTTTCGCCGCGGTGCGCTTCCCGAGGTCGTGGCCGACGGGCGCACCGGTGTGCTGGTCGATTCATTGGACGAAATGATCGCGGCGATGCACCGTGTTGGGCAAATCGACCCTGGCACCTGCCGCGAGCACGTCGAGCGTCGCTTTTCGGCCGCGCGCATGGCCGATGACTACGAACGACTCTACCAGCGCGCGCTGCAGTACTCTCCGGCCGTGCGGCAAGGACTTCAGGCGGCATGAATTCCAGATTTTGAGGTGGTCAGTATGTTGAAGCAACTCTTCACGGTCCTGTTGTGTGGTCTATTGTTCGAAGCCGCAGTTGCGGGGGATGCCTGGGCGCTGCAGCCAGGCGGTGCCATGTTGAACGACCAGGCGGTGAGGGTAAGAGGCGCCGTGCAGCGAATTGGGACCGGTACGAACGCTCTGATAGCGGTCCGACTTCAGGATAAATCCGTGATAAGCGGCTGGGTATCAGTCCTCGGCTCAGATTCGTTCCAAGTCACCGATCCGCACACTGGCGCTCAGACGGAGGTGAGATTTGTGGACGTTAATCGCCTGGCGGGAGCCAATATCCTCAGCGGCCAAACAGTTCAGTATGGTGGTGGAATCCGCGCCAAGTTGGCCAAGGTCGCGAGCGTGATTGTGCCCGGCAGGCACACGACTTCCAACGGCCTGTTCGGCACGACCATGCTGCTCATAGGAATCGTGCTCGGGATCCTGATTGCTGTGGTGGTGGCGAAAAACGTCTAGCCTGCGACCATGCTTCTGGCCATCAGCCCAGCCTCGCTGGCAATCTTCTCCAGCTTTGCTCGGTTCTCTTTCTTCATGGGGCAGAGCGGCAAGCGATAGACCTCCTCGATCCGTCCCATCATGGCCAGCACTGCCTTGACCGGGATGGGATTGGACTCAAGGAAGTTGGCCTGCATGAGCGCCAGGTACTTGCGGTGGATGCGGCGTGCGGTGTCCCAGTCGTTGGTCAGGGCGGCACGCGTTATCTCCGCCATCTCGCGCGGGATCTCGTTCGATGCCACCGAGATGACGCCGACCCCACCAAGCGAGATGACCGGCAGCGTTACGGCGTCATCGCCAGAGAACACGAGGAAACTCTCCGGGACGGCATTGCAGGTTTCGACGATCTGAGCAATGTTGCCGCTGGCTTCCTTTATCCCGATGATGTTCGGGATCGCCGCCAGTCGTGCCAGGGTGGCGGGTTCAACATTCGCGCCTGTACGCCCAGGCACGTTGTAAAGGATGAGAGGCTTCTCCGCAGCCTCCGCAATGGCTTTGAAGTGCTGGTACTGTCCTTCTTGCGTGGGCTTGTTGTAGTAGGGGCTGGCGGTGAGGATGGCGTCCACACCGCGTCGCGTTGCGACCGTCTGCGCCTTCTCCACTGCATCGCGGGTGGAGTTGGAGGTGGCACCCGCCACAATGGGCACACGTCCCCCTGCCACCTCCACGGTGATGTCGATTACCCGCAGCCATTCTTCCGGCGAGAGCGTGGGCGTCTCGCCGGTAGTGCCGCAGGGCACCAGGAAGTCGATGCCGGATTCCACCTGCCACGCGACCAGCGAGCGCAGCGCCGGTTCATCGATGGAGCCGTCTTTGCGAAATGGGGTAATGAGGGCAGTGCCGCATCCGCGCAGTTTCATAATGCAAAAATGATACTGCAGTGGCGACGCCAAGAGACAAAAATGCCGCTCTTCTCAGGCTACGCTCCTTTCTTGAGTTCCTGCCTCTTGGATGGCTGGTACTTGCCGGGTACAGCTCTTGCCGCGATGGCAAGCCGGTTCCAGGCATTGATCGCGGCTACGGCCAGGGTCAGGTCAGCCAGTTCCTTTGCGCTGAACTGCTTGGCGGCTTCTTCGTAGACCTGGTCGGGGACGTGCCCGTTTCGGATATCTGTGACTGCTTCCGTCCAGGCTAATGCCGCGCGTTCACGATCACTGTAGTATGGAGATTCCTCCCAAGCGTCCAGTCCGTTCAGGCGTTGCTCCTGCTCGCCTATGGCGCGCAGGTCCTTCCAGTGCATGTCAATGCAGTAGGCACACCCGTTGATCTGCGAGGCTCGCAACTTGATCAAATCGGACGAGCGATTCTTCGAGTCCGCATTGCTGCAGGTATTTTTCCAAGCCAAGCATGGCCTCGTATATGCCGCGGTCAACTTTCAGATAATCGATTCTCGGTTCCATGAACCTTCCTCCCACCAGACACCGATGTGGATGT
>DASQXC010000221.1:0-18326 GCA_035639935.1 Terriglobales bacterium | reverse complement strand
ATCGAAAGCCGCCTTCATCTCTCTTACATCCCGAGCAAGAACCTTACTCGCCGTGGGTGCGTGATATGTATAAGCAGTGGGATAACACTTCAAGATTACTGTTGGCCCCTGTACCACTGTCCATCGGGAGCGGCACGACTGTGTCACGCCTTTGTAATGGGGTGCGGCCAGGGATGCAGTTGACACAGTTTTCGTTGGTGAGCACAGTCATCCGCCGTTTGAAGCCCAGATTTCAACTCGAGGAAATCTACTCTCATGAAGCGTGCGCTTGCGATCTTCCTGCTGGTTGTGCCGGCCTGACGGGTGGCCTATACAATTTGCCATTCTACCTGTCTGAATCCTGAAATTGGGTGCCCCAGTTTGTCCATCTGCACCTGCATGACGCACAAAGAGTTATCCGTTGCCATGACATTTTATTGACGTTTTTAATAGCAAAATGAAAACATCTTTGTCAAGAGGAATTATTGGCGCCTTTCCTCCGGGGACCGAGAACGGAGCCTAAATGAAGCCCGCTTACCAGGAGTAATGCACCGAATAGATTACCGCTTGCTCACCGTCAGCAGGAACGGTGACTGGAAACTCAGCAGTGTGGCTGTCCTTTTTCTCGTACTTGGCGGACGAGGACGTGATGTCCCAGCCAGAGCCGCGGTAGAAGTGCTCGGTGATAGTTACGTCTACAGGTTCCTTCTTGTGGTTGCGGACTTTGATCTCGAAAGATTCGTCCACCCAGCCTTGCTGCTGGTCGGAGCGGAAGTTGGTGCGACGGCGTGACCCGGTTAGATCGAAGGCATTGCCTGTGTAAACGCGGATAGTTTCATCGCGCGGCGTGTGGTCGATGGTGTTTTCGTCGATGAACTCAAGTGCGCCTGCATCATCCCGGCGGTAAAACCGCAAACGCCCCTTTGGCAAAGGCATGCCCAAATGGTTCTGCTCCGAGTTCTTGAACTCCTGCATCACCCACACTTTACTGCTTTGCTCGATGCCAAATGTGCCGAAGTCGCGCTGCATGCGCTGGTACTCCCAGTTCCCCTGTTGGAGGCGTGCGGGGTCGATGCGGCCGCCATCGTAGACGTAAATCCGTCTTGCGTGGAACCCAGCGGCGCGCACGAACTCCACCTGCTTGGTTTCGCGGTCGCGGAGCGTGGCAGGACGCTCGAGGGTGTAGAGATGGTATTCGTCAAATGGCTTCTCGGTTACTGGAGGCGGCCCGCCCACGCCGCCACCGACCCCGGCGCCCGCCTTAAATACAAAACGCGCTGCAGGAACACTGGGCTGCATCTTGCTCACATCTCCCGCCATGAGCTTGATGCGCGCGTTCTTAAACGTCTTGCCAGTATGGTTCTCCATCGTGACCCAGCCGACCAGGTCAAGCGTGTTGCCGCTGCTTGGAGCGACAGCGTTGTAATCCGCTTCCCAGGTCATGCCGCCAGTCACATAGCTGAGTTCGGCGTCCAAGGCCCCGCCACGATCGGCCTCTAACACCCAGTCGAGCGTCGGCTTCAGATTCGTGTTCGGCGGCAGCGCCGGGAACAATGGTCGCCCGGGCAATCCGAACTGCAGTCTGCTGGCGACCTCGATGAGCGGTTCATCGGGCGCGCAACCTGGCATGCTCGGTTGATAGCAAGGTTGTGTTTGGGGCACACGGGTATAGCGCGGCATCCCGCTGCCCGGACGCACGATCCGCCCTTGTAGGGTTTCGGTCTTTTCGCCATGTGTTACTTCGAAATCGATGGTCTTGCCTTCGAACAGCTCGAGCAGACTTTGCTGTGAGACTGGATCCGCTTGGTAATTCTGCTCCAGGACCTGCAGCGCGCGTTTGCCGCTGGGATCGCGTAGGACGACGGAGTCGGGCTCGAGTTGCGCGGTAGCCTCGTCAAAGCGCACGTTGTTGCTACCTGACTTGAGATCGAGCCGCACCTGCTGGCGAACCACTGCGAAGTCCTGGTTGTAAATGGTGAGTGCAGGTGCGGCGGGATTTTGCCCTACGGCGGGAATTGACGAAAGCAGCAGCAGGAGGAGTGTCGTACGCATTACAATTTCTCCCGGACAGAATAGACACCCTAGTGTAGTCTCTGGTTCCGCGAAGTTAGCCGGAGCTGAGGTTTGGCCGTACATGGGAAGCCAGATTCGCAATAAAACCCCACGCCTGGCAACTGCGGCCCCTCGACTTCGCTCGGGGCAGGGTGGGGCACCGGCGTTGGGTGACAGACACAGCAGTGTTCCCTTTGCTTTTCCACAAACCGCTTCCGATTTCCACCCGCCCTGCCGCTACCCGCAAACATTTAGAATAGAAGCAACGTCTCCCATGTCCCAGTTTGTCCATCTGCACCTGCACACCGATTACTCGCTGCTCGACGGCGCCAGCGACATTGACAAGCTCATGCCCCGTGTGGCGGAGCTGGGGCAAAAGGCCGTCGCCATCACCGACCATGGCAACATCTTCGGTGCACTGCACTTTTACAATGCTGCCCAAAAACACGGCATCAAGCCCATCATCGGTTGCGAGCTGTACATCTGCCAGAAGGACGATCACCGCATCGACCGCACGCCTCCCGATGGCGACAACTATAACCACCTGACCGTGCTCGCCGAGACCGATGAGGGCTATCGCAACCTGGTGAAGATCACCTCTGAAGCGTCGCTTAACGGCTTCTACTACAAGCCTCGCATCAGCAAGAAATTCCTTGCCGAGCATTCGCGCGGCCTCATTGGGCTGTCCGGCTGCCTGAAGGGGGAAATTGCCGAGCGCCTGATGGAAGGGAAGTACGATGCTGGACGCCGGATTGCCGGTTGTTATCGCGAACTCTTCGGGCCAGAGAATTTCTTCCTCGAAATCCAGGACCAAGGGTTGGAGGAGGAGCACAAGATTCGTGCCGACCTGGTGCGCCTGAGCCAAGACACTGGCATCCCGCTTGTCGCAACCAACGACAGCCATTATCTGTGCGAAGACGATGCCCACGCTCAGGACGTGATGGTCTGCGTACAAACCGGCAAGTCGATCCAGGACACGAATCGTCTGAAGTTCCAGAGCAACCAGTTCTACGTCAAGAGCTACGAGGAGATGGCGCGCATCTTCAAGGACATGCCTGACGTATTGACGCGAACCTGCGCCATCGCCGAGCGCTGCCATGTCAAGCTGGAGAAGGTACGGAGTCCCTTCCCCCATTTTGAGGTCCCATCCGGATACACGCTCGATAGCTACTTCGAGCATGTCACGCGCGAAGGCTTTGCGCGGCGCCTGATCCTGCTGCGCGAACTGGAAGCGCAAGGCCGGCTGCGCCACTCGTTAAACGAATACGAGCAGCGGCTCTCGCGCGAGATCCAGATAATCCAGCAGATGAAGTTTGCGGGATATTTCCTGATCGTGTGGGACTTTATCCGTTACGCGAAGGAGAATCGGATCCCTGTAGGCCCGGGTCGTGGATCGGCCGCCGGCTCCCTCGTCTCGTATGCGCTCGCCATCACCGACATCGATCCGCTGGAGAACGGGCTAATCTTCGAGCGCTTCTTGAACCCCGAGCGCGTGTCCATGCCCGATATCGACATAGATTTCTGCATGAACCGCCGCGGCGAGGTCATCGACTATGTTACCCGGAAGTACGGACGCGAGAATGTCGCCCAGATCATTACCTTCGGCACCATGCAGGCCAAGGCGGCAATCAAGGATGTGGGCCGCGCTATGGACATCCCCTACGGCGACGTTGATCGCATTGCCAAGATGGTGCCGCAGCGGCTGAACATCACGCTGGAAGATTCGCTCAAGGAATCGCCTCAGCTCCAGAACGCTTACGAGAGCGAACCGCAAGTACGCCAGCTTATCGACACCGCGCGGAAGCTCGAAGGTCTGGTCCGCAACGCGGGTGTCCACGCTGCCGGGGTGGTGATCGCGCCGCAGCCGCTGATCGAACTGGTCCCGCTGCATCGCACCAAGAACGAGGAGATCGTCACCGCCTTCGATATGAAGGCGGTCGAGAAGATGGGCCTCCTGAAGATGGATTTTCTCGGGCTCACCACCCTCACCATCCTTGACGATGCCCTCAAGCTCATTGCCCAAACCCGCAGCCAAGAGATAGACCTTCAAAAGCTCCCGCTGGACGATCAGGAAACCTACCGGCAAGTCTTCCACACCGGACTTACCTCGGGGGTGTTCCAGTTCGAGTCGCACGGCATGCGGGACGTGCTGCGGCGCTATCAGCCCAATAGCGTCGAAGACCTGACCGCCTTAAACGCGCTCTACCGCCCTGGGCCCATCCAAGGCGGGATGATCGACGACTTCATCGACCGCAAGCACGGCCGCAAACCCATCATCTACGAACTGCCGGAGTTGGAAGAGATCCTGAAAGAAACCCTGGGCGTTATCGTTTACCAGGAACAGGTGATGCAGATCGCGAACCGGCTCGCGGGCTACTCACTGGGCGAAGCCGACTTGCTGCGCCGTGCCATGGGCAAGAAGAATCCGGTGGAGATGGCGGCGCAGCGCGAGCGCTTCGTGCAGGGCGCGGTGCAGCGTGGGTATCCTCAGAAGAAGGTCGTCCGCATCTTTGACTTGATGGAGCAATTCGCCGGCTACGGCTTCAACAAATCGCACTCCGCCGCCTACGCGCTGCTCGCCTACCACACCGCGTATCTGAAGACCCATTTCCCCGTCGAATTTATGGCGGCGTTGCTGACGTCGATCACCGGCAACACCGACGACGTGGTGAAGTACATTAACGAATGTCGCGAAATGGGCATTCCGGTTGAGCCGCCAGACATTAACGTAAGCGAAGCCAATTTCACCCCGCATGGCACGGCCATCCGCTTCGGCTTGGCGGCGGTGAAGAATGTCGGCCGCAACGCAATCGATTCCATTGTCGCTGCGCGTCGCGAGGTGGGCCGCTTCCAGAGCATCTTCCAATTCTGCGAAAAAGTGGACCTGCGCCTGCTCAACAAGCGCGTGATCGAATCGCTCATCAAAAGCGGCGCTCTGGATCCGCTGGGCAGGCGCTCGCAGTTGATGGCTGTGCTCGATCGCGCCATGGAGCGCGCGCAAAAGACGCAACGCGATGCAGAGTCCGGCCAACACGGACTGTTCGGCGTCTTCGACGAGCATCCTGCGCCGCACGCCAACAACGACAAGCTCCCCGACGTGCCCGACTGGGACGAGCACCAGCGTCTCTCCGCCGAGAAAGAGATTCTCGGCTTCTTCATCACCGGCCATCCCTTGGAGAAATACCAAGACAAGCTGCTGGACTTCAGCGCGCTCACGACCGAGGCCATCAGCGACATGAAATCTTCTACCGGCAAGGACGAAATCTGCGCCGGCGGCATCATCTCCAACGTTCGCGTGTTGAAGTCGCGGAAGGGTGAGCTCTATGCCCAAGCGCTTCTGGAGGATATGTGCGGCTCAGTAGACGTCCTGGTCTTCCCTGAAGCCTATCGGCGCCTTGGTGACAAGCTGCGGGTCGAGGTTCCGGTGCTGGTGCGCGGCGGCGTGCGCGTGGAGGAAGGTTCGAACCCCAAGCTCACAGTCAGCGATGTGACCCCGCTCGAGCAGGCGCAGCCCAGGCTGCCGCACTCGTTGCGCATCCGCGTGCCGCTCGAGACCGCCAGCGAGTCTACCATTGACGCCCTCCACCAGCTTTGCCGCGAGCGCCGCGGCAATGCCAAGCTGTTGTTTGATCTGGAACGCGCTGGCGACTTCATGGTGGTTATGGAGGCCGAGGGCTATAATGTTCAGCCAGATCGCGCCTTTATTTCGCGGGTCGAGCAACTCTGCGGGCGTGGCAGTGTCCGCGTTATAGATTGAGGCTCTCATCAACATAGTCACCCCAAAGCTCGCTCCCCAAACTGCCGGCCCTCAGGACGGAGCCTCCTCTGCCGGAGTCCAGGCCTCGGCGTACCTGGTGTCGCTCGTGAGACCGGTAGTGGAGAGATCAGTGAACGGAAGGGAAGTCAACGCGGAAGTGGCTGCACGGGCGGAACACCAACTGGACCGCATCGAGCGCCAGATCGAGCAACTCGAAGGAGCTGCCGGCGATAATCAGGAAGCCGTCCGCCAACTCGAGGAGTTGCACGCGCAGGTCCGTGCCTTGCGGCGCCAGATGGACGCGCACCTCAACGCCTGGCGCAAGACTGAGCTGGCGCGCCATCCCCAGCGTCCCTACACCCTCGATTACGTGCAGCGTATCTTCACCCATTGGAGCGAAATCCACGGCGACCGCGGTTTTGCCGACGACCCGGCGATCGTGTGTGGGATGGCCCGCTTCCACGGCCAGGAAGTGATGGTCGTCGGCCATCAGAAGGGCCGCGACACCAAACAGAAGCTCTATCGTAACTTCGGCATGCCCAATCCCGAGGGCTACCGCAAGGCGCTGCGGCTGATGCGGCTGGCGGAGAAATTCGGGCGTCCCATCTTCACCTTCGTGGACACCCCCGGCGCCTACCCTGGATTGGGAGCGGAGGAGCGCGGGCAGGCTGAAGCCATCGCCCGCAATCTTCGCGAGATGGCGAAGCTCGAGGTGCCGATCCTCAGCACCATTACCGGCGAAGGCGGTTCGGGCGGCGCCTTGGCCATTGCCGTTGGCGATCGCGTGCTGATGCTAGAGAACTCTATCTACGCCGTGATTTCGCCCGAGGGCTGCGCCTCCATCATGTGGCGCGACGCCTCCAAACGAGAACTTGCGGCCCAAGCGATGCGCATCACGGCCGACGACCTGAAGCAACTTGGGTGTATCGACCAAATCGTTCCCGAGCCCCCGGGCGGCGCACACAGCGACCACGAATGCGCGGCGAAACTGCTCGATGAGGCGCTTCAGCGGAATCTGGCCGAGCTTAAGGCTCTCACCGTTTCCCAGCTCTTGTCCTCCCGCTACGATAAATTCCGCCTCATGGCCCAATTCTTCACCGGGGAGTAGCGGCAACCGAGTTCGCGAAAATACGCGCAAATCGCCCTTCGCCCACTCGAGCACAGATTCAGGGGAGCCCTTGGTTCTTGCAGCGCGCCAAGCCAGATCAGTAACCGAACCCGGGCAGATCCACCCTTTTGGCAATGTGGTCCCTGATCCAGTGGGCATCCCACCACTCCTTGGGATCAATCTGCACGCCGTCGAGCTGCATGCTGAAGTGGATGTGGTCCCCTCCTGCCAGTCCCGTCTGGCCGCTCTTACCTAAGACCTGCCCGCGCTTGACCATGTCGCCTTCATGCACCGCGATCTCGCTGAGATGACCATAGATCGATTGCAGGCCGTAGCCATGATCGAGCACGACGCAGTTGCCGTAGATGCCCAGCGGCGCCGCGTACACCACACGTCCGTCGTTGGTAGCTACTACGCCCACGTGTTGAGTGACGGCGAGATCGTACCCGAGATGGACTTGCTGGTCGATCTTCTTTCCTTGGTAGAAGTAGTTCCTTACGTCGGCGAAGTTCGACTCCACGGTGGAACCGGGTTGCTGCAGAAAGGGCTGCGACCACAGGAACCGCGCTTCTGTCTTGAGGCGCAGGTCCGATAAGAACTTGTTGTTGGCACGCCGCATTTCGTTGTTGATCTTCAGGAACCGCGCCACCAGGTCTCCCGCTCCATGCGGATCAAGCTCGCTGGTGACTTTTTGCAGGAAGCGATCGTCCAATTGCAGGTCGCGCACCCGGTACTTCGGCTGCTCTTTCTTCGGGAACTGGAACACCATGTGGCCGGTGACCTCGGTGCCGGCGGCATTAGAAGCGTATACAAGTGGGACCGTGCCAGCCGGCATGTTCCAAGCAAAGGCGAAGAGTGAGAAAAGGCCCGGCTTGCCGCCAGGCATGGGCCAACTACGGAACCTCTGCTCGCCCACGCGAACTCCGGCTTCTGTCCACGATCCACCAACGTTGAAGGTCACCAGGTCCGACATGCCCAAATACAGGTAATGCCGATCGGAATCAGTGCTGAGCGTCGGGGGCCGAGTCACTACGACGAGAGCGCGTTCGGCGCGAGCAGTCGAACTGCGAAAGTCATTCGATGTAGCTTCGAGGATCAGCCGCGCCGGACCATCGCGGAGCTGTGGAGCGGCCCCGGTGCCGGCGGTGAAGTTCCACGTACTTTCCGGCATATGTCGGCGCCACAGGAAACGCCGTGTCGGCTGCGATGTCTCCCAGACCCGATAGCGCGCTCCGTTCTGCTCAACGAGCGCAGCTATCCTGCGGACGCCGTGCGGGTCGCTCACTTGGACTGTTATGGGGGTAGCTTGGCCAAGGGCGGTCAGCGAAGCTGGGAGGTCCACAACCGGTGTAGCCGAAAACGCCAGCAAACACATCAGCGATAAAACGACGATAGCGACAAGGATGATGAGTGTTCGCACGATGAAAGCAGAATAGCACGCGGCATCTAAGGTCGGCCCTCTGCAAATCTCAAACGCAGAAAGAACTTGGCGAGCTCGGCTATCGAGGTCAGAGAGCTGAGTTTGTACTATTATTTGACCGATTGTCGTGTGTACGACGCACTCCGAGCCGTGGTTATCCTCGGCAGGGCGTTGCCGCGGAAGGAGCTTGCCCATGAGCACACTGGCAGCACAGGCGACTCAGCTTCCTAATCACATTGGCGGACAATGGAAGAGTTCCACAGCTACCGATTTCCTCAAGGTCCTCAACCCAGCGACCAACGAACTGCTGGCGGAAGTGCCGGTAAGTCCGGAACGCGAAGTGGTGGACGCGATCGAAGCTGCGGCTGCCGCTTTCCCCGAGTGGCGCCGCACGCCGCCGGGAGAGCGCATCCAGTACCTGTTCAAGCTCAAACAGCTTCTGGAAGATCACCTGGATGAACTCGCGCGCTTGATCACGCTGGAGAACGGCAAGACGCTGGCTGAGTCCCGGGCCGAGATGCGGCGGACCATCGAGAGCGTCGAGGTCGCCTGCGGGATTACCATGCTCATGCAAGGCCACAACCTGGAAGACGTGGCCCGCGGCATCGACGAAATGACCGTCCGGCAGCCCTTGGGCGTGGTCGCCGCCATCACGCCGTTCAATTTCCCGGTAATGGTACCCTTCTGGTTCCTTCCCCTCGCCATCGCCTGCGGCAATACCTTCGTCCTGAAGCCGTCGGAGAAGGTTCCGGTTAGCATCCGTCGCGCCTTTGAAATCGTCGAGCAGACCGGCCTTCCGCCGGGCGTGGTGAATCTGGTGAACGGCACCAAAGTCGCCGTCGATACGCTGCTCTCACATCCCAAGGTGCGGGCCATCAGCTTTGTTGGATCAACGCCGGTGGCCAAATACATCTATGCGACCGCGGCTGCGCACGGCAAGCGCGTGCAGGCCCAGGGCGGCGCCAAGAACCACGTCGTCGTGCTCCCTGACGCCGATATGGGCATGGCCACACAGATCATCAGCGATAGCGCCTTCGGCTGCGCCGGTCAACGCTGCCTCGCGGTCTCGGTTGCCGTCACTGTGGGTGAAGCGCAGCGCAGCTTCGGCGAAGCCATCGTCCAGACGGCCAGCTCGTTGCGCGTCGGCTCTGGTCTCGACGCGGGTGTGCAGATGGGTCCGGTCATCACGCGTGAGAGCAAAGCGCGGATCGAAAGCCTCATCGCCAAAGGCGCCAGCGAAGGTGCCAAGGTCGTACTGGACGGCCGCAATGCACGCATCGACGGACATGAGAACGGGAATTTCCTTAAGCCAACGGTTCTAGACGGCGTCCAGCCCGACCGCGAGCTGTCGCAGACCGAGATCTTCGGCCCGGTGCTCAGCCTAGTGCACGCTGAAGATGTTGATCAGGCGCTCGCGATCCTCGCGCGCAACCCCTACGGAAATGCCGCTTCGATTTTTACCTCGAGCGGCGCCGCCGCCCGCAAGTTCCGCTACGAAGCCCCGGCCGGCAACATCGGCGTCAACATCGGCGTGGCCGCGCCGATGGCCTATTTTCCCTTCAGCGGCTTGAAGGACAGCTTCCTGGGCGTTCTGCACGGGCAGGGCCGTGACGCCGTGGAGTTCTACACCGAACAGAAAGTCGTCATTGAACGTTGGCCCAGGGAGTGGTCGAGGAAATTTTAGGCCATGGCAGCTTGCCACCGAGGGTCAAACATATGGCTCGCCTGTTGATCGACACGGAAGAGATGATTATGGCTCTGGAAGATCACGGCGGCCCGCGCTATTTTCTCGATGTCGAGACAGGAGAAATTGTTTGGGTCGCTGATCCTCCTGGGCGCGAGGAAGACGACCTCGCGGAGCGGATCGAGGACGATCCGCAAAGATACCGCCACATTGACCCGATTCCCTCCTCCGAATCGTTTAACGTGATGGCGGAATTCGTCGATTCTCTGGACAACCCAGAGGCCCAGCGCGCTCTCGCTCGGGCCTTGCGCGGTTCCCATCCCTTCCGTCGGTTCAAGGAGGCCTTGCTTTCCTTTCCCGCTATCCGGGAAAAATGGTTTCGCTACCACGCTGAAGCCTTCAGGGAGTTTGTCCGTACCTGGCTGGAGGAGGAGGGCATCGACGCTGATCTGAGTCCACTCTGGTTTGAGCGCAAGGCACAGGCAAACCCGGATCTTGCCTCTTGACCATACATCCCATGACGGTCTCTTCACCCATATAGCTTCAAGTAACTGTGGTCATTAAACCAGCAGAAGCACGCAAGGCATGGGCTCCTGATTCCTGGTGCCTGCTTCCGTCCCTTGCTGGCGTTGACCGCATCCCCCTTGGGTGATAAGTTGTGTCGTTTCGCGACGTCTAGCCTAGAGGAAGGTCCTTATTGTCATCTTTGGCTGAGGCCACTCCGACCCTGCGAAAAACTGCACTCAACCCGGTCCACCGCCGGATGGGGGCCAAGATGGTGGATTTCGGCGGTTGGGAGATGCCGGTGGAATATCCCCCGACTGGCGGTGTGCTTGCCGAGCACATGGCAGTGCGCACCGGGGTTGGGATTTTCGACGTCAGCCACATGGGCGACATCCGCTTTACGGGGCCGCAGGCCCTGGACGCGGTGCAGCATATCTCGATGAACGACGCTTCGCGACTCGCTTCCGGGCAAGCGCACTACTCTGCAATGCTCTATCCTGAGGGAACGTTTGTGGACGACATCATCGTCCACAAAATCGCCGACGACCACTACCTGTTCGTGATCAATGCGGGGACGCGGGAGAAGGATGCCGCCTGGGTTCGAGACAATGTCCGCGGGTTCCGCTGCATGGCGGAGAACGTCAGCGATGATTACACTCAAATCGCCATCCAAGGCCCGAAAGCCCAAGCGCTGCTGCAGAAACTCACCGACGCCGACCTCTCGCAGGTCAAGAACTACTGGTTCACCTTTGGCACAGTCTGCGGGCTGAAGGATACGATGATCGCGCGCACCGGCTACACCGGTGAGGATGGCTTTGAGATCTACATCCCTGCGGAGCTTGAAACCAGCGCGCGCATTTGGCAGGAGGTGTTGCAAGCCGGCAGGGAATTCGGTGCGATCCCTTGCGGGCTGGGCGCGCGCAACACCTTGCGACTCGAAGCCAAGATGGCGCTCTATGGCCACGAAATCTCGGAGAAGATTAACGTCTTCGAGGCCGGCCTCGACCGCTGGTGCAAGCTGGAGAAGCCGGAGTTTATCGGCAAGCAGGCGCTGGAGAGAACCAAGGCGCAGGGCGTAAAACGGACACTGGTGGGGCTGGAAATGATCGAGCGCGGTATCGCTCGTGACGGCTATCCCATCGTTGACAATGGTGGCGCGCGGATCGGGTACGTGACTAGCGGCTCGTTCGCGCCTTTTCTGAAGAAGAATATCGCACTGGCCTATGTGCCGCCGGAGAAATCGGAAATCGGGACGGAACTGAATGTGGAGATCCGCGGGCAGAAGGTGAAAGCCAAGGTCGTACCCACGCCGTTCTACAAGCGTCCGAAAAAGTAGATTTCGGCGACGCAACGCGGCCGCAGATCATTCATGGACGGCGGCTGGCTTTTGGGCGAAGCAAACTCTTCGCGCCTGCTTCAGCCCAATCAGGCAGTTGGCAACGGCTGGCGAGAAGACAATGAACTATCCAAGCGAGCTGAAGTACACCAAAGAGGACGAGTGGCTGAAGATTGAGGGTGAGACGGGCGTGGTGGGGATCACGGATTACGCCCAGAATGCGTTGGGGGACATCGTTTTCGTCGAGCTGCCCAAAGTCGGCACCGAGGTTACGGCCGGCAAGCCGTTCGGCACCGTCGAATCGGTAAAGGCAGTTTCAGAGCTGTTCGCGCCGGCCAGCGGCACGGTCACTGCCATCAACGAGGAACTGGCGAACACACCCGAAAAAGTCAACCAAGATCCTTACGGCGCATGGATGATCAAGATCAAGCTGAAGGACACCGGCGATGCCGCGAAGCTGATGTCGGCCGCGGATTATGAGAAGTATGCTTCTGAGCGAAGCTGAGAATTTGCGATTTGTGACTTTGGGTGTTGCTGTCGTGGTTGAAGCCCTCCGTAAATCGCAAATCAGAAAATCACAAATGCGCTACTTGCCCAAATCTGACGCCGAGCGCAAGCTGATGTTGCGCGAAATCGGCGTTCACTCTATCGATGATCTGTTCGCGCCCATTCCGGCCGAGTTTCGCGTCAAGGGCGACCTGGATTTGCCGCACGCGTTCGCAGAATCTGAGATTGTGGAGTACTTCCGCCGGCGCTCGGCGGAAAATGGCGCCGGTTACACATCGTTTCTGGGTGCAGGTGCCTACCACCATTACCGGCCGGTGGTGATCGAGTTCCTGATCTCGCGGGGGGAATTCTTCACTGCCTACACCCCCTACCAGCCGGAACTGGCGCAGGGAACGCTGCAGTCCGTCTTCGAATTCCAGACCATGATCTGCGAGCTCACTGGGATGGAGGTGGCCAACGCCTCCATGTACGACGGCTCGACCAGCACCCCCGAGACGGTAATGATGGCAGCGCGAGTGACAGGACGGCGGGGCGCAATCGTGGCGCGCAGCGTGCATCCCGAGTACCGCGAGGTGCTTGCTACCTACGCCCGTTACCAAGGGCTGCCGATTACCACCATAGGATTTCTCGACAATGGGCGTGTGGACCTGAAAGCTCTCGAACAAGCGGTCACCCAGGACACGGCCTGCGTTCTGATTCAGTCGCCGAATTTCTTCGGCACTATCGAAGACGTCGCGGCTGTAGCGGACATAGCACACCGCAGAGGCGCTCTGCTGGTGGTCATGATCTCGGAGGCGGCCTCGCTGGGGATTGTGACGCCTCCCGTCCAGGCGGATATCGTGGGGATGGAAGCACAGTCCTTCGGAGTTCCGCCAGGGTTTGGCGGACCGTACGCCGGCGTGATCGCAACTAAAGAAAGATTCCTTCGCCAGATGCCAGGCCGGCTCGTAGGCGAGACCCACGACAAAAATGGCAAGCGTGCCTTCTGCCTCACGCTCACCACACGGGAGCAGCACATCCGGCGTGAGAAGGCGACCTCCAACATCTGCACCAACCAAGCCCTAGCGGCGCTGATGGCGGCCATCTTCATGACGGTGTACGGGCGGGAAGGGCTGCAGGAGCTTGCCAAGCACAATTTGTCGAAAGCCGCCTACGCCGCCGCTCAGTTCAGCAACGCGACCAAAGTGCTCTTCAGTGGAGCGCCCCGCTTCAATGAATTCGTAGTTCAGACCAAAGATGATCCCAAGGCCATCAACGAACGCCTGCTGCAGAAGAAGATAATTGGTGGGCTGCCGCTGAAAAAGTTCTATCCCGAGTTGGGGAATGCCGCCCTGTGGTGCTGCACAGAGACGACAACGCGCGCGCAGATCGATGCCGTGGCGAAAGAGGTGGCTGAGTGAGCCCCATCCGGAAAGCCTCAGCGCACGTTACCCAGAACGAGGGCTTGATCTTTGAAAAGTCCTCTCCCGGTAAGTATGCGTGGAAGCTGCCGGAGCTGGACGTCCCCGAAGCCGATCCAGCAAAGGCTCTCGGGCCCGCTGCTCGCGGCGGCCTCGGCAACATGCCAGAGGTGAGCGAGATCGAGATCATCCGCCACTTCACCCGGCTTTCCACCTGGAACTACGGTGTGGATACGGGGCTGTATCCGCTGGGTTCTTGTACTATGAAGTACAACCCCCGAGTCAACGAAGTGGTGGCGCGGATGGATGGTCTGGCCGGGGCGCATCCTTATCAGCCGGAGACGATCTCGCAGGGTGCGCTACTGATAATGAAGGAGCTCTCCCATTGCCTTCTCGAGATCACCGGCATGGACGCGATCACGCTGCAACCGGCGGCAGGCGCACACGGTGAACTCACTGGAATCTTGTTGATCCGCGCCTATCTTGAATCCAAAGGGAGCCCCCGCAAGATAATCCTGATCCCGGATTCGGCGCACGGCACGAATCCCGCGACCGCCGCTATCGCGGGCTATGGAGTCGAGAACCTGAAATCGAACTCCGCCGGCATGGTGGATATCCCTTCCCTGGTCGCGCAGACGAATGAAGACGTGGCCGCGCTGATGATCACCAATCCCAACACGCTTGGCATGTTCGAGCGGGAGATCGCGCAAATCGCCGAGATCCTCCATACCAAGGGCGCGCTGCTCTATATGGACGGCGCCAACATGAACGCACTAGTGGGCAAGGTGCGCCCCGGGGAACGCGGTGTAGATGTCATGCACCTCAACCTGCACAAGACCTTTTCGACACCGCACGGCGGCGGAGGTCCGGGCTCAGGACCAGTGGCATGCAGGCAGATTCTCGAGCCGTTCCTGCCCGTGCCGGTGATCGTGAGCAAGCCCAATGGCGCGCTGGGCTTGGAGTACGACCGGCCAAAGTCCATCGGGCGAGTACGCGCCTTCTACGGCAACTTCGGGATGCACGTGCGCGCGCTGGCGTACATCATGGCCAACGGGCCGGACGGCTTGCGGCAAACCACGGAAGACGCGGTGCTCAACGCCAACTACGTACGTAAAAAGCTGGAAGGCTACTACGACCTGCCGTACTCGACGCCGAGCATGCACGAAGTGGTCTTCAGCGACCGTCTGCAGGCGAAGAACGGCATCAAAACCGGCGACATCGCCAAGCGGCTCATCGATTACGGATTTCACCCCTACACGGTATCATTCCCGCTGATCGTGCACGGAGCGCTGATGATCGAGCCCACCGAGAGTGAGTCCAAGGAAGAGCTCGACCTGTTCATCGAAGCCATGCGGTCGATTGCGAAGGAATGTGAGGAGGATCCCAAGCTGGTGCTGGAGGCGCCGCACACAACCCGCGTTTCGCGCCTGGATGAGGTTGCCGCTGCGCGTAAACCCGTCCTTCGTTGGAAGCCGCGCCAGGAGCCGGCTGCGGCGGATTGAGATCTTTAGCGCCGAGGCGCGGAGGACGGCGCGAACCCGGGGAATCAGGGGTTTCCTCACCTTGCTCGGCGTCTCGGCGTCAATCAGCTTTTCTTTGACGTTACAGCGAAGAACGCGGTGGTCTCCTGCTCCACGTTCCTACTGCCACAGTGCGGACAGACGATACTGTCCTTGTCGTGTTCGTTCAGGGTCAGGACTTTTTCGAAGCTCTTATGGCAGTCGTTGCAGATGTAATCGTAAACGGGCATGGTCACCTCCCGGCAGGATAGCTAGCAAGACGAGAAAGTTTAGACCTGCCGTGCGCAACATTCAACCCGGGTCAGACTCCGCTATTTCTGCTCGCGAACGTTCAGCTCAGCGCGCGTGGTTTCCCAGTCCAGGCGGAGCGCGCAAGCCTCGGGCGAGGTGCGCTCAAAAGAGATGGTGAACTGCTCCACCGGACTGGAGAGCTCTCCTGCCCGCATCGGAATGCGCGCTAAATCCTCGCTCGCGCCGGGATAAGGAATGCCCCATTCGCCCGTCTTCTTGCTGATGATAAGCGTCCATTGTTTTTGCGACGGGACAGTAAACAGTGTGTAGTTGCCGGCTGGAACTTTGGTCCCACCCACATCGAGGTTAGTGTTGGTGACGAAGGTGGTGGCCTCATTGGCGCCGGTACGCCATTCCTTATCGTAGGGCACCAGACTGCCGTAAATCTTGCGGCCCTTCATCAAAGGACGGCTGTAGTCAATATGCACGGTCTTTCCGTCGGGGAACTGGCATTCGGCTGATCCCGGCGGGCTGGCGCGCTTGCTCTTGTCCTGCTGAGCGGATGCGACCTGCGAGCAAATGGCGACACAAACGAGGAGAGCGGCCAGGGTGCACAGTCGTTTCATCGATTATTCTCCAAAGAGGGGCGCATTGTAACCTGCCGGGCAACAGCGGCCACGGATTTCCACGGATAAGCCTGATCTTGGGAAATCCAGGGAGATCCGTGTAAATCCGTGGCGTTTTTTTAAATGGTCGTATATTTCCCCGCTTCGATAACCCGTTGCGCAATTTGCTGGCGCAGGGCGATCGTGTTGAGGGGCTCATATTTCGACAGCCGCTTCAGGATTGCCAATTGCGTCCTCAGCATGTCACCTTCGGCAACGGCAGTGATCACCTTGCGCGCTGAGAGCTCAATCTTTTCCAGCGCATGCTGCAGGTACACGCGGGCCATGCTGATCGCCGGTTGCGCGGCGGATTCGCCCTGGCGTTCGATCATCTTCTGTGCCCGCAGCAGGGCTGATTCGGCGGCGTAGCTCTCAATGACGATGTCGGCGAGCGCGCCCATGATCTCCTGCTGGTCGGCGAGCTGCTGCATGTACTTCTGGGAAGCTGCACCCGAAACGAACAGGGCCACTTTCTTGGCGTTGGCAACCATTGCGCGCTCCGCCGCCAGCGGGCCCTCCGGGGCTTCGCTCGTAGATGGGCCGGAGAGGACTTCGTCCATCAGCTTCTTGATGGCGGGCAGCAGCGGGATCTGTCCGCTCATGGCGCGCTTCAACAGCCAGCCGGTGATGATCAGCCGGTTGATCTCGTTGGTGCCTTCAAAGATGCGGTTCACGCGGGCGTCGCGGTAGGCGCGCTCGGCTGGATACTCCTCGACGAAGCCGTAGCCGCCGAAGATCTGCACTGTCTCGTCCACCACCATGTCCACCATCTCGGAGCCCCACACCTTCAGGATCGAGCACTCGACCGCGTATTCCTCGATGGCCTTGCGGATCTCGGTCGCGGCGTTGGCGCCCGATTTGTCGATCTCGGAGAGCGCGACATCGATCATGCCGATGGTGCGGTAAACCATGGACTCGCCGGTGAACACTCCCAACGCCATGTCGGCCAGCTTCTCGCGGATCAGCCCGAAATCCGCGATCACTTTGCCGAAAGCCTTGCGCTGCTTGGCGTACTCGACCGCAGTTTGCAGAGAGTTCCGCGCCCCGCCCACGCACATGGCGCCCAGCTTGAAGCGGCCCACGTTCAGAATTTTGAAGGCGATCACGTGCCCTTTGCCGACCTCGCCGAGGACGTTCTCCGCCGGCACCTTGCAGTCGGTCAGGATCAGCGGACAGGTGGAGGAGCCGCGAATGCCCATCTTGTGCTCTTCCGCGCCGATGGCGAATCCGGGAAAGTCTCTCTCTACCAGGAAGGCCGTGAACTTTTCACCATCCACCTTGGCGAACACGGTGAACAGGTCGGCGAAGCCGGCGTTGGTGATCCACATCTTCTCGCCGTTCAGAATGTAGTGCTTGCCGTCGGGCGAGAGCTGCGCGCGCGCCCGGCAGTTGAGCGCGTCCGAGCCGGAGGACGATTCGGAAAGCGCGTAGGCGCCGACGATCTCCCCCGCAGCCAGCCGCGGCAGATATTTTTTCTTCTGCTCCTCGGTGCCGAAATAAACAATAGGCAGAGTGCCGATCCCCGTGTGCCCGCCCCACGTGGTAGCGAAGCCGGCATACTTCGCCATCTTGTCGGCGATGATGCAGGACGTGACCTTGTCCATGTCGCTGCCGCCGTAGGCTTCGGGGATGTCCACCGAGCTGAGGCCCAACTCGCTGGCCTTTTTGAGCAGTTCGCGCGTGAGAGACCAGTCTTTGTGCTCAAGCTTATCGACCACCGGCAGGATCTCATTGGCGGCAAATTCTTCTGCCGTCTTGGCGATCTGTAGATGCTCTTCGCTGAAGTCTTCAGGAGTGAAGACGTCGCCAGGATTGCGTTCCTCCAGCAGAAAACTGCCGCCGCTGATTCGGACCTTGGGTACCGCCACCGTAGCCATAGAACCCCCTCATCACTGAAGATAATGTAAACCCTTCTTGTCCTCCCACGTCTATTTGTTTAGTCTCCCTGCCTCACGACTTGAGGCGCTTCGGTGCCTCTTTTTTTAGTGCCGAATGGCGAGTACCGAGTAAATGAGGCTGCTCCGCTAAATTCGCTCTTGGCTCTCAGCCTTCGGCTTTTGGTCAAAAGCCAAAAGCCAAGGGCCAACAGCCCAAAGCCACGACTCGGTATTCGCAACTCGGTACTCGGTACTCGGTACTCGGTACTCGGTACTTGTTTGACCC
>DASQXC010000220.1:0-3794 GCA_035639935.1 Terriglobales bacterium | reverse complement strand
GTGCTGGTGGCCACGAAGAGGTAGTCGATCCTCCCGTCCAGTTCCGTCGCGATCTCGTGCATCGTGGTCCGATAGTGCGCCTGGGCGTTGGACAGGTTGGCATATTGATTGGTCCAGAAGCTGTCCTCGATGCTTCGCAGGAGGCTCTGGACGCGATCGATCCGTGCCTGGAGGAACTCTCCGGTTACCGGGTCGGGTTTTGAGACCAGATCGATCTCCGCCCCGTATGCTTTGAGGATGCGGATGTTCTGCGTGGTGGTTTTCGGGTCCACCACGCAGATGAATCGCAATCCCAAGTAGCGGCAGATTTGCGCCAAGCCGATCCCCAGGTTCCCAGAACTGGACTCGATCACCACGGTCCCGGCCTTGATGGCACCGGTTCGCATTGCCTCTTGGAGAATATGCAACGCCGGCCTGTCTTTGGCGCTCCCACCGGGATTGAATCCTTCCAGTTTGGCGAAGAGGCGGAATGGGCAGTCTGGGAGCACGCGCGTTAACCGGACCAGGGGTGTGTGGCCAATTGTGGACAAAATGCTCTCAGTCATGATTGCATTCTTCCGGGCTTCCTCTAGCTTCAGGGCCCTGGCCTGGATTTCGGTTGCCTTGGCCGCGCGGCAACTTGGTAGGGGTATTCTCTGCGAGGCCGTCACTTGATTAAAATTCCCAATGTTGCCTAATACGAAGGGCTTACTAAATTGGTTTAAGCCCTGCGCTGTTTTCTCACGCTCCCCCGCCATAGAGCGGGAACTCACTACGAATGCTGCTATTGGATCTAGGTTGCTAAGGACGACAGGTAGGCGATTCTTGTCCAAATCTGCTCATCGTGACCAGAGCCTCCGAACTGAAGCTCCCCCTCACCGTTGGCGGATTCGAAAGTGGCCGACAACTCATCGGCGCTTCATTGCCTGTTCCTTAGCGTTGACTTATTGAAGAGTTAAATTATTGACGGAAAGACAATTCCTCTGGTTTGAGGCTGTCGAGTGGGGAGGAGTGAGGGCACACCAGGCAATCATTGAAAGACCAACAGCCAGCCAAATGATTTCGCCTGATGCTGTGGACTCAGGAATCAAGGGGGAGAGCTGGCAAACTAGCGCCACTTGGCGGAGTTCGCTCCAAAGTCTATATTTTCTGCCGTTCTGTTGCTCTGTTCTGTGCACGGTCAGTTTCGCACAGCCGCTACACAGGTTCCAACTGATGGGGCAAGACTCACGCGCAGCCCGGTTCCAGGAGATACCACGATGCGGAAGAAGCTCACCATGCTGTGTTGCTCCACCCTGCTCACGGTCGTCTGCGCTCAGCAAGCGCCACAACATCATTTTGACGGGAGGTCCTGGTGGGAGCACGTCAAAGTGCTCGCAAGCGACCCTATGGAAGGCCGCGAGACGGGAAGCCCTGGCCTGCGCCGGGCGGAGGCATACGTCACCGAGCAGTTGAAGCAGGTAGGATTGCAACCGGCGGGCACCGAGGGCTTCTACCAGCCAATTAACTTCATTTCCCGTCAAATCGTCGAAAAGGATTCGAGCGCATCCCTGGTTCGCGACGGCAAGACCGAACCGCTCGTCTTGGGCGAGGATGCCATCTTCAGCACCAGTGTAGACCTGGCACCGCGGCTCGAGGCGCCGCTGGTTTTCGTCGGTTACGGGCTAAGCATCCCGGAAAAGAACTATGACGACCTGGCCGGGCTCGATCTGAACGGCAAGATCGCAGTGCTGCTTACCGGATCGCCCGCCGAGATCCCCGGCCCATTGGCTTCGCACTACCAGACCAGGAAGCAAAGATGGAAGGCGTTCCAGAAGGCCGGGGCGGTCGGAATCATTTCCATTCCCAACCCGGCAGTGATGGACATCCCATGGTGGCGTATCGCCCTGAACCGCACGCGCCCGAGCATGGATCTCGCCGACCCGGAATTCAACGAGACCCAGGGCGAGAAGCTGGCCATGATCTTCAATCCCGCTCGCGCGGACAAACTATTTGAAGCATCGGGCCATAACTTCGAGGAACTTGCGGCCCTCGGCAAGGATCGCAAGCCGCTGCCGCACTTCCCGCTGACCGCTTCCATAAAGACCACCGCGAAGGTAGAAACCAAAAATGTCGAATCGGCCAATGTGATTGCGACGCTTCCGGGAGCCGATCCCCAACTGAAAAATGAATATGTCGTGCTGTCGGCACACGTTGATCACCTCGGCATCGGAGAGCCGATCCATGGTGACCGCATTTACCACGGAGCGATGGACAATGCGTCGGGAACAGCCGTTTTGCTCGATCTGGCGGCCGCGCTGAAAAAATCATCTGACCGCCCCAAACGTTCACTGCTCTTCCTGTTTGTGACAGGTGAGGAAAAGGGCTTATTGGGCTCGAAGTATTTTGCTGCTCATCCCACTGTTGATCCAAATTCCATGGTCGCGGACATCAACGTGGATATGTTTCTTCCAATCTATCCACTAAAGGTGCTCACGGTATACGGACTCGAAGAATCCGATCTGGGGGACATGGCGCGAGAGGTGGCCCAGGCACGCGGCATCGCGGTCCAGGCTGACCCGCAGCCGCTGCGCAATGTGTTCATTCGCAGCGATCAGTACAACTTCATCCTGCACGGCATGCCCGCCTTGGCAATGGCGGTTGGGGCCACCACTGATGAGCAAAGAAGACTTCACAAGCAATGGCTGACCAACCGATACCACGCGCCTTCCGATGACGTAAAGCAGCCGGTCGATCTATCGGCCGCCGCGGCTTACGAAGAGGTGGTCCGCGGCTTGATGCTCAAGGTCGCAGACGACAGCCGGCGGCCAGAGTGGAAGGCCAATAGTTTCTTTCGGCGTTACGAGAAGGCCTCGGGACAGTAGCCAGGGCTTTCTTTCCGGCTGCCGCTTCAGGGCCACACCTACCGTGGAACCGCCCCAGCAGAGACGCAGCATGCTGCGTCTCTGCTTATGGGTTGAGACAAAGCAGGCCGCGGCTGTGCGATTTTACTGCTTGTCAGAAGCGCCGGTCTCGCCCTTGCTGCCATGCTTGCCCATGTGTTCTTTGTGCTGGGCTTTCATCTGATCGAACTTTGCCTTCTGGTCGTCGTTCAGCACGTCCCGGATCTTCTGATGGGTCGCCTCGTGGATCTGCTGGAATTTCGCGCGGCGGTCCTGCTGTGAGAGCGAGGTGTCCTGCTTGAGAGACTCCATCTGCTTCTGCTGGTCTTCGAATATAGCCTTGACCTTTGTCTGCTGGTCGGCGCTCAGGTTCAACGCCTGCGTCATATGCTGCACGTGTTCATCAACGCTGGGCATGCCGCGATGATGGCGACCACCTGTTTCCCCGCCTGGTGTGCCCTGCGCCAACACCGGAAAACTGAGGGCCGAAAGCGCAAAGGCTACGATAAGCAATCGGATTGCATTCTTTTTCATCTGTTGGTTTTCTCCTTGAAGAGAACGCGCCCGCAAAGCCCGCAGAGTGTCTTTGCCCGCAGTGCCCGGCGGGTTTCGGACGCGTCCCTCAATGACTTGAACGCGCCTGAGGATACCAATGTTTCGCATTCCAAGTAAATTTTTGTAAATACCACTTCAAAGCGTTGGCGAGCGGAGACAGGTAAAGGGGCACGCCCTTCAGGCGTGCCGTAAAGCGTTACATAAGACTGGGCTTCAGCCCCTGAGGTGAGCGCCGCAGGGCCTTAAAGGCCGGTTCCTGTTTTGGGTATGATGGCACGACTAGAAGTCGTGCCCCTTCACTTGTCTTAGCCAGCCGCCAGGAACCGGTAGATTATTGAAGAGGGCCGCAGGTCGGCCAGCGTTTTTAATAAGGATCTC
>DASQXC010000219.1:0-3022 GCA_035639935.1 Terriglobales bacterium | reverse complement strand
AATACCGGAATCAAGGCAGTGATACCAGAATCAGATGAGGGACTTGTGAGCGACACCAGCATCAGTGAGATTCGCGCGCGCGAAATCCTGGATTCCCGCGGTAATCCCACTCTCGAAGCCGAGGTTTACCTCGCTGACGGCAGCATGGGACGCGCCGCCGTTCCCAGTGGTGCTTCCACTGGCGAGCACGAAGCCGTTGAACTCCGCGACGGCGATCAAGCGCGCTACCTGGGCAAGGGCGTGCTGAAGGCGGTGGATAGCGTCAATGGCGAGATTGCCGATGCGCTCGCCAATATGGATGCCTCCGACCAGCGCGCGCTCGACGACAAGATGATCGAACTCGACGGCACCGACAACAAGGGCCGTCTAGGCGCGAACGCTGTTCTCGCCGTCTCGATGGCTGCCGCCCGCGCCAGCGCCGCCTCGCTCAACCTGCCGCTTTACCGTTATCTGGGCGGAGTTGGAGCGAATCTGCTGCCGGTACCGATGATGAATATCCTTAACGGCGGCGCGCACGCCGACAACAACGTGGATTTTCAGGAATTTATGGGCGTACCTGTGGGTGCGTCGTCGTTTGCCGAGGCGCTGCGCTGGGGCGCCGAAGTGTTTCACATTCTCAAAGGCGTTCTCAAGAAGCGAGGGTACAACACTGCTGTGGGCGATGAAGGCGGCTTCGCGCCCTCGCTCAAATCCAACACGGAAGCTATCGAGGTCATTCTCGAAGCCATCGAGAAAGCCGGTTATCGCCCTGGTGAAGATGTCGCCCTCGCCCTCGATCCCGCAGCGAGCGAGTTGTACAAGCAGGGCAACGGGAAATATCTTTTCTGGAAATCCGACCGGCAGACGAAATCTTCGGAAGAGATGGTTCGCTTCTGGGCCAAGTGGGCGGGCGACTATCCCATCGTCTCACTGGAGGACGGTTTGGCCGAAGACGATTGGCAAGGCTGGCAGATGCTGACTAAAGAACTGGGCGGAAAGGTCCAGCTCGTGGGCGATGACCTGTTTGTCACCAATACCGAGCGGCTGCAGCAGGGAATTGATCAGGGCGTCGCTAATTCGATTTTGATCAAGGTGAACCAGATCGGAACGGTCAGCGAGACGCTGGACGCCATCGCGCTTGCCCGTCGCCACGGCTATACGTGCGTTATCTCGCACCGCTCGGGCGAAACCGAGGACACCTTCATCGCCGATCTCTCCGTTGCCACGTGCGCCGGGCAAATCAAAACCGGCTCCGCCTCGCGCACGGATCGCATTGCCAAGTACAACCAGTTACTGCGTATCGAGGAAGAGCTAGGCTCCGGTGCGCGCTTCTTAGGACTGAAGGCGCTGAACTATCACGGCGAGTTGGCCACCAAGGTGGGAGCATAGGCGAGCCTTGGTTTTGGACAGCCCGGCTTTAAGTCGTCGCAACAGCATAGAAATAGCTGTCATCCAGAACGAAGCGTGAGGGAGCCGCTGCGACCGAGCGTCAGCGAGGGATCTCGGTTTTGGTAATTTAAAACCAAGATCCCTCGCGGCTGAAGCCGCTCGGGATGACAAAACGGTGGCCGTACGGCACAACTGAAGCGGTGCCTCTGGGAAAGCGTTTTTCGGACAACCCTTAGATATTCTCCAATGCCTTCGTCGGCGAAACCAAATCATGCCTAGACCGAAACCTCTGGTCCTCATCATTCTCGACGGTTGGGGATACGCGCCGCCGTCGGACGCGAACGCCATTTCGCTGGCGCGAAAGCCCAATTACGATCAACTCCTGCGCGATTATCCCAATACGCTGATACATACCAGCGGCCGTTACGTCGGGCTTCCTGACGGGCAGATGGGCAACAGCGAAGTCGGCCATCTAAACATTGGCGCCGGCCGTATCGTGTACATGGACATCACCCGTATCGATCTGATGATCGAAAAGAGCGAGTTTTTCTCCCATCCCGAGCTGCTTGCCGCGATGAGGCATGCACGTACAGGGGGACGTCGGCTGCACATTTTCGGGCTGCTCTCCGATGGCGGCGTGCACTCCTCGCAGGAGCACCTGTATGCGTTGTTGCGCATAGCTAAACAGAACGGTGTAGACCGCCTGTTTGTGCACTGCTTCATGGATGGCCGCGATACGCTCCCCACCTCCGGCGCCGGCTACATCGAGCAGCTTCAGCACCAGATGCGGGAATACGGGGTTGGGAGGATCGCATCCGTAGAAGGCCGCTACTACGCCATGGACCGGGACCGGCGCTGGGAGCGGATCGAGAAGGCATTCGCGGCGATGGTCGAGGGCAAGAGCGAGGTCGGCACCTACATCGATCCCGTGCAGGGCGTGAAGGAGTCCTACAACAAGAGCGTGACGGATGAGTTCATCGTGCCATTCGTCTGTGTTGGCGATCGTGGCGAGCCCCTCGGCCGCATCCGCGATGAGGATGCCTGCATCAACTTCAACTTCCGCGCCGACCGCGCCCGGCAGATCACGCGGGCGCTGGCCCGCAAGAGCCATCTCTCGGCGCAAGACGGCCGCGAGCTGCCCGGGGCCGAAGACCTCGACCGCATCATCCCGCGGGAGCGCGTTCCCGCCGATCTGCGCTATCTATGCATGACGCGCTACGACAAGCTGTTCACGCTGCCGTATGTTGTGCCGCCTGAATCCCTATCCAACATTCTCGCCAACGTCATGGCCAACCTGCACCTGCGCAATCTGCGCGTGGCTGAAACCGAGAAGTACGCACACGTCACCTACTTCTTCAACGGTGGCGTGGAGCAGCCGTTTGCCGGCGAAGAACGCGTCCTGGTGCCTTCGCCCAAGGTCGCGACCTATGATCTGAAACCGGAGATGTCTGCCAACGGCATTGCCGAGACAGTGGTCAAAGCGGTGAACGACACCGCCTTTGATGTGATCGTGGTGAACTTCGCCAATGCCGACATGGTGGGCCACTCCGGCAAAATTCCGCCCACTGTGCAGGCGGTCGAAGCGGTGGACGCTTGTCTGGGCCGCATCCACAAGGCTTTGCGGCAGAGGGGGGGCGCGATGGTGGTCACCGCC
>DASQXC010000218.1:0-2677 GCA_035639935.1 Terriglobales bacterium | reverse complement strand
GTGGCGTGCGCCGCCTCGGCGGAGGAAACGCTCGTCGGCGTGCGCCGCCCGGGTTCGAGTGCTTCGGATGCCGTCGCCTGGCCTTTGCCCTCCAGCGCTGCCTTGAAGTCGCGCAGCGCCTGCGACAGGTAATGCTGCAGTGCCTCAGTCTGGCCGCTGAACTCGGCCAATCTCACGCGAGGAGGAGCGTAGTTCATCACGACGTGCACCTCAGTATCGCGCCCCAGCGGGGAAAAGTTGATTCTCCCGGTGTGCTTGGGACCGCCCACCGATTTCCACGCCAGAGCTTGGTTGGGGATGTTCTGTGTCAGCTCAGCGTCCCACTCGAAGGAGCGGCCGTCGAGGCGCATTCTCCAGTGCGACCGCTTGCCGCGCACCTGCACCTGCTCAATCAGGCGCACGAGTGAGGGGAGTCGCTCCAGATCCGACCATGCACGGAATACCTCATCGATGGGCCGGCCGATTTGCAAGCTTTTCTCAAGCCGCACGATCTCCGAGCGACGAAATACGGTCCGTAATAAAAACCACGAGCCGAAGCCTGCGCCGGCGCCTGCCGCCGCACCCGCTGCAAACGCTTTCCAAAACCTTTTGCTTGCCATACGACCTCCCCGGGGCGCATCGCCATCATTTTTACGCGGCAGAAACGCCTTTAGCTGAGCGCCTGTGGATTGGAGACACTAACAGATTATTGGGGTTGTATTCCACAAGACTGGAGCGACTGCTCAACCTGCCTTGAGCAAATCCGAGGGGCCTGCCCCGACGAAAGTCGAGGGGGTCGCACGTCCGGCAGGCATCCTGTATCCTCGTGCATCGCATGAGCACTCCAGTTGGTGAGGCCGGACGTGACATCGCGGCGGAGCGCACGTGGGCGCGCCGCTACTCAATGCTGAGCATGCTCGTGTTGGCCGGAGGGGCCGCGCTTGCGGCGGTGATCCCGTTCTTTTTCCTGGGCAACGCTTCTGGGCACGATTTCGAGTTTCACTTGGCATCGTGGATGGAGGTGGCACGCCAATGGCGTGAGGGCGTTATCTATCCGCGCTGGGCGGCGCTTGCCAATTGGGGTTTCGGAGAGCCGCGCTTCATCTTTTATCCGCCGGCTTCATGGATGCTGGGAGCGGCGCTGTCATTCATTCTCCCTTGGTCCATGGTTCCGGGAGCGTTCATCTGGGTCGCGCTCACGATCTCAGGCGTCTCGATGTTCACCTTGGCCAAGGAATGGCTGCCGACACAAGATGCGATGGGGGCGGGCGTGCTCTTCGCGCTGAATCCCTATCACCTTGTGATCGTTTACTGGCGGAGTGATTTCGCCGAGTTGCTGGCAAGCGCATTTATTCCACTGGCGGTGCTATTCGCGACGCGGGCAGCCATACGGCCGTGGCAAGCGCTGGTGCCGTTGGCACTTGTGACCGCGGCGGTCTGGCTGAGCAATGCCCCTGCCGCGGTAGTTGTGACCTACGGCATTGTGCTCATGCTGGCCACAATTGCCGTGCATGAGCGCAGGCTGCAACCCTTGCTCGTTGGCGGCGGTGCGATGGCATTGGGGTTGGCCTTGGCGGCGTTCTACATTGTCCCGGCTGCTTTCGAGCAGTCCTGGGTGAACATCTCCGAGGCGCTCGCCTCTGGACTGCGGTTCCAGGAGAGTTTTCTGTTCACGCGTATCGCCGATGTCGAGCACACACATTTTAACTCCGTGGTCTCCTGGGTTGCGACGGGGATGCTGGCCACAACCATCTGCAGTTGCTTCGCTGTGAGACAGCGGCTGCAACGCCAATACTCACGGCTCTGGTGGGTGCTGCTCACCCTGATCGGTATCTCGACCGTTCTCATGCTGCCTTTCACTTCGCCTCTTTGGGCGCATGTGCCCAAGCTCCGATACGTGCAGTTCCCCTGGCGCTGGCTGCTGGCGCTCGACGTGCCCTTTGCGCTCTGCCTGGTCGCAGCCATTTCCGGTTTGCGCCGCCTGACGAAATGCGCTGTCTCAGCGGTGGTTCTGGCCGGGCTTGCGGGCACTGGGTTGCTGCTCACACGGAACCACTGGTGGGATCCCGGAGGCGTGGCTGAGTTCTATCGACAGCACTTCAGCGGCGGAACAGGTTATTTCGGAACCGATGAATATGAGCCCCGCGACACGGATCACTATGACCTCGATCAGGGCGCTCCCCGGGTGTACCTCCGAAGACCCAAGCGTGCCGCCCCAGCCCCTACTGCAAAGATAAAAATCGAAAGCTGGCGAGCCACGCAAAAGGAGTTCCTCGTCCATGCGCCCGAACCGGTGAGTGCCGCTTTGCGACTGCTTGACTACCCAGCATGGCGTGTTGAGGTAAACGGCAGGCCGGTATCTGCCGTGGCGAAGCAAAACACGGGCGAGATGCTGATCTCGCTGCCCGCCGGCACCAGCCGCGTGCGCATCGTCTTTGCCACCACCCGCGACCGCGTTTTGGGCAACATAATCTCCTTGCTCGCTGCTGCAACGATCCTGGTGATAGTAGTGTCAACCGCACACCGCTCCGCAAGTACGTACTCCTATGGCAGATCAAGTTTTGTTCTGCTCTAATAGTCGGCTGCGGCGGCCATGCAACTAGCCCCCAATGCCAGCCATCTCCATATCCACTGGAGGAGGCAAGGAATGGCAGGCGTTCGTAATCATGCTGTCTTGAAAGGTGTAGGACTGGGTTTC
>DASQXC010000217.1:0-4191 GCA_035639935.1 Terriglobales bacterium | reverse complement strand
TTCGTTCCCGTGATTTCAGTCACTTACCGAGGCGGCCGCGCCTCGCGTTGGCGGGGCCTCGTTCGCCGCAACATGCCGTGACGCTTTATTGCTGTTTGAAGATACTGCCGTCTTTCATCACAAAGGTGACGTTCTTGAGGGCTTCGATGTTGGCCAGCGGATCGCCGTGGACGGCAACCACGTCAGCATAAGCGCCAGGGGCGATCACGCCCAGTTCGCCCTTTTTGTCCAGCAATTCTGCGGCGCGCGAAGTGGCGGACTTGATGGCGTCCATGGGCGACATGCCGAGCTTCACCATGAGAACGAACTCCTGGGCTATGGGGTCGGTCCAGGGGAAGCCGCCCACATCGGTGCCGAACGCGATCTTGATCCCTGCCTTCATCGCTTTCTTGAACGACACTTCATGCACCGAGGCGCGCGCCCGGTCGCGTTTGCCGCCCGGCGTGTTTTCCGGCTCCCACCAGTAGTAATAAGCGGAAAGCGTGGGCACCAACCATGTGCCCTGCTGCACCATCTGGCGGATGGCGGCGTCGTCCAGGTCCAGGCCGTGCTCGATGGAATCGCAGCCGCCATCCAAGGCGCGGTGCAGGCCGATGCCGCCGTAGGCGTGGCAGGCGACTCTCGTCTGCTGGCCGTGGGCCTCGTCCACTACTGCTTTGAGTTCTTCCAGTGTGAGCGTGGGTTGCGAAACCAGCTTGCCCTGTTTGTCCACCCAGGAGCGGTGCGTCATGTACACCTTGATCCAGTCGGCGCCGTTCTCCAGTTGCTCGCGGGTGATCTTGCGCAGCTCCACGGGGCCGTCGCCCAGTTGCGCGCCCTTCGGCAAAGGGACATCCGGGTTGTAGCCTTCGAGCGGGTAGCCGCCGGTGACGGAGATGGCGCGCGTGGCGACAAAGAGGCGCGGTCCGGGGATATAGCCGGCGTTGATGGCCTCTTTGATTCCCACGTCGCCGTAGCCGGCGCCTTCAGTCTCCACGTCACGCAGCGTGGTGAATCCTTGCTCCAGCGCGCGGCGCACCGCCACCGTGGCCCGCGCCGCCCGGAACGAGGAGGGATGCCGTAACAACTGCGCGTCATACCCGCCTGCCGCCGGGTCTTCACCCTGGAGAAAGATGTGGGTGTGCGCGTCGATTAGCCCGGGCAGCACCGTGACGCTGGGAGCAAAATTGATCACGGTGGCTCCGGCAGGTGGGTTGCCGCCTTCGCTGACGCTTTCAATCTTGTTGCCGCGAATCGCGACCAGCACATCGTGCCGCGGTTGATTGGAGATTCCGTCAATCAGCGTAGCGGCATGGATGGCAATGACCTTCTCTGGTGTGGGGGGCTGTTTCTGGGCCCCGCTTGTGGCGGCAACCACGAGCAGCGAGAACAGCAGGACATCAGACAGGACGGTAGCGTGGCGCTTCACTTTTGCAATTCCTCCTGCGAGTTGAGGGGAACTATGAATACGCTTTCAGGCGCGTCTAGGCAATAACAGAGCAGTCGGTGGGTGAACCGCTGACATCGGGTGTATTGCGAAAAACCTGACCACCAGCACACCGTTGGGCATCTGTAGTCCGTGACTGGGATCTGCCCAGGCACTGGTGTTGCTGTGGACCAACTCCTACAGACAGAATGGATTCACCAGCACTGACATGAGTTTGACACAGCCAATTGCTTAAGAAGGGATGTTGCTGGAATCCTTGCGTCAGGTTCTCCCATTCGGCTGATCCGTCGTTGAAGAACCGCTTGCAACGTTTGCATTGCCTCTGGCCGGTTCCCAGCCGTGTTGGTCGTTCCGACAAGCTTGTGGCATAGACCTGGCCGCAATGAGGGCAATTGTGGTTGTCATAGCGAATGTACATGCTCGTCCTCCCATCGTTGCGCAGTTGACACGGTCTTGCCCACACAGCGTGTAACCAATTAACGGCAGTATCGCTCCCTGCTCTGCCGTGCGCCCGGTGCGCCGCAGGACCGACTCGCATGGGGTTTAGCAATTCGCCCTCAGTTCATAGTACCCCCGCTTCGTTGACTTTCATTTCTGAGCATCTCTAACATTCCCGCTAACGGCCAAGTCTCCGAAGAAGAAACCATGGAAGACTACTCGATAGCCGGAGTTGCGAACAAACGTGACGCAAAGCCACCCGATTGCGAACCCCGCCCGTAGTCCGGTATCGGGCGCATACAAGGTCCTCTACGACGGGCAGTGCGAGATTTGTCAGGCCGGCGTGTCGTGGCTGAAGGCTCTCGACCACGAGAGGAAGGCAATCTGCCTGCCTATCAGCGCAGAGGTCTTGTCCGTCGTGGATGCCCGGCTTGGGATGGACGATTGCCTGCGGGAACTGCACGTCGTCACTCCCCAAGGCGAGGTCTATCGCGGCTGGGACGCCGTCACCTTCCTTGCGCGGCTCTTCCCGGCGACGCGGATCATCGGCGTGTTGGGACAACTGTGTCCGTTTCGCAACGCCGGGCGATTGGCGTACGGATTCGTGGCGACGAACAGGTACTCGCTCAGCAAGTGCCGCGGCGGCGCATGCCGCATAGCAAAGCCCGAGGCGGTGCGGCAACGAGCCCGGCTGGGAGCGTTCTGGTCGTGCTACACGCTCGGATTCTTCATGCGACTGCCGCTGGTCATCTGGGCTGGCATCGCCGCTGCCGCACAGAGGGTGGGCGTGTTCGCCCGGACGTACCACAGGCGCATCAATTTGCTGAACGGTAAGCTGACAATCCTCTTTCTGAACGGGACGCTGCCCAACACCGTCCCCCTGCTCTTCGGCGAACTCTTCACCACGATCCTCTACGAAGGGATCGCAATCGATCCCGGCTCCCCAAAGATGCGAAGGTCTCTGGCGATGCACCTTCGGCGGCTGAAACCGAAAATCGTGAAGATCGTCGCGACGCATGCCCACGAGGAGCATGTGGGCAACCTCAACTGGCTTTCCGAGATTACTGGTGCTCCCATCTACGTCTCCGAGATGACCGCCCGATTCCTGATGCCCTTCAAGAAGCTCCCATTGGTCCGAGCAACGATAATCGGGCAGCCGCTAAGCCTCAAGCCGCCGTTCGAGTTGTTGGGTGAGACCTTGGACAGCGCCACTGGCAGGTTGCAGGTGATCGCGTGTCCTGGTCACTGCGACGACCATGTCGTGCTGTATGACTCAAAGGAAAAGGTGCTGCTGGCGGGCGACGCCTTCATGGGAAGCTACTTCGCAACGCCCAATCCCGACGTGGACAGCCGGAAGTGGCTCGCCAGCCTTGAGCGGCTGATGGAACTCGACATCGAGATTCTGGTCGAGGGGCACGGGCACATCCACACGCTCCGGGCTGACGTTCCCAATTTTCCGGGTGTTGTCATCCGACAAGACCCCAAGCTCGCAATTGCAGGGAAGCTGGAATACATGCGATGGCTGCGGGAGCAAATTGAGGCTGGGTTTCAGGAGGACCTGCCGCTGCGTGCCATCGAGGCAAGCTGCTTTCCTTGGGGGAGGCGCTCTTCATGGGAGAGTTGCGCCACCGACGAGTGCATCCGCCTGCTGAGCCTCGGCCACTTCTCGCGAACCGAACTGGTGCGGAGCTTCGTCCGCACCGATGCGGAACCGCTTCCGACCGTTTACGAGTTGCGTGTCCACTCCGGCGAGAAGCCGCTACGTTGACATCGCGTCGGCACCTTTTGCCGCAGCGTACTCCTGTAGAACATCCGAGCGAGAGAGACGATGAAGCAGTACAGAGGCGGCCCGACCGGGACGAACGCCATCACGCCAAACCAAAACAACTTCTGAGGTTTGAGAACGTTAGCTTTTGTTAGCTTTTTGTACCAGCAACTCAGGCCGGCCCAGGTCGGCATTCACAGAATCTTTGACAATCTCTGGAGCTTTTGAACCTATGTCTCCAGATGGCGCGGTAGCAACCGGGACGGATTACACAGGTCCGGGCAATGATTTCCGGTTTTAATCCGCATGCGTTCACGCGCGGGATGGCCGTGGAGAGCGGGCTGCGTCGCAATAGCTGTGGGGAACCCGTTGCGCGTGTGCAGGAGGAAATAACCGGACTCAATCTGGCGAATCGTGCTCTCTACTAACTATGCGAATTCCTGTCGCTGCTCGTCTGTGATCGTGGTACGTAGGTACTGTATCTCGGCCTGACGTTTGCGGATAATAAAGGAGGAGGCGACCTGGTCACGGCTGGCCTGGCGCACGTCCTAGTAACGCGGGA
>DASQXC010000216.1:0-2567 GCA_035639935.1 Terriglobales bacterium | reverse complement strand
CGGCAAGCCTCCGGGCGCCACAAACGTTGCGGTAGTCGCCGTTCCGGGCGCGCAGCGCGTCAGAGATTGGCTGCAAAGCTCGCAGCAGCACACGATTCACGCCGATTCTGTTCCCCAGCCCGAGGCGTTCAACCGTTTCCGACTTGGCAAGTACGCGCTGGTGGTGATCCCGCAACCGGACGGGAGTGTGCGGTACCGCTACGATCCAGCGCGTCCCGAGAGCGTACTGGCGCGGGCGCAGGTGGACGACGCGTTGCAGGCCGCTGCCGGCCGTAAAGACGTTGTCGTCAGCTCTAGCGAAATCGCTATGGAGCCGGGCTCGCGCTATATCGACTTTCTGATTCCCGGTCTGCTGGGCATGAACCTGATGAACTCCGGCATGTGGGGGATTGGTTTCGCGCTGGTGGATATGCGCCAACGCAAGCTGCTCAAACGCTATCTGGCAACGCCGATGCGTCGCAGCGACTTTCTTTTAGCACTGAGCTCGAGCCGGCTGGTGCTGATGTTGATCGAGGTCGGCCTGCTGCTGGGTTTCGGTGTCCTGGTGTTTCACATGCGCGTCTTGGGCTCGCTCCTGACAATCCTTCTAATCGGGACGGTAGGAGCACTGTGCTTCGGGGGCCTTGGCCTGCTGACCGCCAGCCGCGCCCAGAAGATCGAGACCGTCAGCGGGCTCATCAATGTGGTCATGCTGCCCATGTGGGTGTTCTCGGGCGTGTTCTTCTCCTACGAGCGCTTTCCGGCGCTGCTGCTGCCCTTCATCAAGGTCCTGCCGTTGACCGCATTGAATGATGCTTTGCGCGCCACCATCCTGGAGGGCGCGCCCCTCGTGGCACAGGGAACGCGGATCGCGGTGATGGCGATCTGGGGCGGCATGTCGTTCCTGCTGGCGCTGAAATGGTTCCGGTGGTTGTAGCGCCGGCCTCCGGCCGACTGTCGTTGTGGGCATCTTGCTCGCAATACCCGCGGCGAGACGCCGCCGCGAGAGCCGCCGATACGGCGGCGCTACTTGGTGATCAGTGCATACTCCGGGGCGTTCTTCTCTTTCCACTTGATGTTGCAGCCCATACTGGGCTTCTGGTCGGCCGGGACTGGGCGCCCGGCAAGTACGGCGTCGAGTGCCGCACGCAGGTCCTTGCCAGTTACGGGACGGCCATTCGTAGGGCGGCTGTCGTCCATCTGGCCGCGATAGACTAGACGGCGATCCTTGTCGAACACAAAGAAATCTGGCGTACAGGCGGCGCGATACTGCTTCGCGATCTCCTGGCTCTCATCATAGAGGTAGGGGAAAGTGTAACCGGCGGTCCGGGCCTCTTCTCTCATGCCCTCCGGTCCGTCATCGGGAAACTGCGCCACGTCATTGGAGCTGATGCCGATTACGGCCACGCCGCGCGCCCGGTACTCGCGAACCAGTTGTGCCAGGTGTTCGCGGACGTGTTTCACATAGGGGCAGTGATTGCAAATGAACATGACCAGCAGAGCTGGGGAGCTTGTGAAATCGTCGAGGGAGACGATGCGGCCGGAGACCACATCCGGCAGGCGGAAATTCGAGGCCTTCATGCCCAGAGGAGCCATGCTCGACGGAGTTGCTGTCATGCTAAACCTCCTGCCCAGGAAGGACAAAATAGGATAGCGGTTACTACAGGCGTGATACAATCTCAAGCCCTGTGGTGACCGCCGTAACCTTCTGCAGGGATCTCCGCAGATAGTGGAACGCGGAAAGGCCGGATTCCGCCTGCTTCCCGGCCGCCATATACGGACCAGGCGCCGGCCAGACGGTCTCTTCTACCGAGGCTCTATTCAGCGCATCGCGGTCCGACTTCGGGGAGGAAATTCAAAATGAACATCCGGCTCACGATTTTGATCCTTCTGCTGATTCCCATCGTGGTGGCGGGCGGTTTTGCCCTGACCCACCGTCCCATGAATGCCACGGTGGTGGCCGTACTGGGCGCAGGGATGATCTGGCTGGCCTACACCCGCTATGCTCGCCGCATTGACCGTGAGGTAATCCAGCCTGACACGAAAAAGGCCACGCCGGCGCGCATGTACATGGATGGTGTGGACTTCATGCCCACAAGCCGCAACGTGCTTTACGGGTATCACTTCAAATCGGTCGCCGCCGCAGGTCCTATCGTAGGGCCGATCGCTGCGGCCACGATTTGGGGCTGGCTGCCCTCGCTGCTGTGGCTGATTCTGGGAGTGACCTTCATTGGCTGGGCCAGCGACTACTCCGCGATCATGGTTGCCGTGCGCAACGACGGCAATTCGCTCTCCGCCATCGCTCACCGGCTAGTGGCGCCGCGAACACGCATGATCCTGTTTGTGTTCATCTTCTTCTACCTGCTGCTGGTGGCGGGGGCGTTTGTGGGCATTTTGGCGGGCATCTTCGATCCACGTGCGGATGTGCCCTTCGGCATCCTCATGCTGGCCATTATGGGGCTCATTGCTGGGCAGATGCTGTATCGCTGGAAGATGGACTTGATTCTGGTGACGATCGTGGCAGTCGGAATCACGCTGGCCTCGATTGCTCTGGGCGCAAAGGGATTAACGACTGTTAAGGGAACGAC
>DASQXC010000215.1:0-2636 GCA_035639935.1 Terriglobales bacterium | reverse complement strand
GGAAAGCCTTCCAGCCGGGTTCCGTTTACCAGGAATATGTCCAGCCAGCCATCGTTGTCGTAATCGTAGAAAGCCACGCCGCAGCCGGTGGTCTCCAGCAAGTATTTGTTCTTGTGCTCACCGCCAAAGATCGTCTTCGCGTTTAATCCGGCTTCGCGGGCGACATTGAGGAAGGTAAGCCCCAAATCGGGAGGAGCTTCGGGAGTGGCAGCGTTCACGGCACCATCCAAGCCACGGGAAGGAAGAGCGCAGCGGAGCACATCATTCAGCGACAGGACTAGCGCTGTCCGGCTAAGTGATCGCAGAAAATATCGTCGGGAAATCGGCAAGAAGAGAAATCCGGTTGTTTTGGCCTTCGTGCTAGAATTCGCGCCTATTTTCGACGGAATGCAATCCGGTTGCAAGCTGCGCTTGATTGTTTGGCGGCGTGCCCGGTTGCTACTAGCACTGCTGCCGATTGTTTTACCGACAGTTACAAGAGCCCAGCAGGAAGAGGGCGCAGAAGCCGCAACCCGACCGCAACTGGAAATCTCGCGCGCCGCCCGCCCTTGGGAATTCCTTTGCGCAGTGGGCCGCAAGGCGGGCATTTTTGGCAAAGAATCGGGCACGGTTGAGGTCTGGGTTTATCCCCTGAAGATCGTTCGCGATCTGCACCTGATTTTCCACGTCGGTGATCGGGAGATTCCCGCTGAAAGCCTGGCGCGTACCCTGACCACCCGCCCGGAAGCGGTAATGATCACTTATGCGGCCGATTCCTTCTCCGTACTGGAGACCTTTTTCGTGCCTTGGGACGAGCCGGGGGCCATGATTGCGTTGGAAGTGAACACTTATGAGCCACTTGAGATCGAGGTGCGCTTCCATCGCGACTTCCAACTCATGTGGCCCGCAGCTCTTGGCGGAACCTACATAAATTGGGACGAGACGTTGCACGCCTTTGCTTTCGGTGAAGAGCAGAAGAAGTGGTTTGCGCTGCTGGGTTCGACGTCGGCGATTGCGCCGAGCAGGGATTACGAAACCAACTATTCTTCCTCGGAGTTGAGTTCCTTTCGTCTTGAAAGGATTTCGAAGGGCAGTGAGCGCAGGGTGATTGTGATCGCAGGTTCGGCCACCGCGGCTACGGATGCAAAGGAGGTTTATCAGCGACTGGCCAGTCACTACGACAGTTTGCGGCAACGCTCCAGGGAAGAATATTCGGAGTATCTGGCGAAGACGACTTCTGTTTACCTGCCGGATGCCGAGCTACAGCGTGCATACGATTTCGCGCGAGTCAGTGTGTTGCAGGGATTGGTGAGCAACCCTTTCCTGGGTACAGGGCTGATCGCCGGTTACCGCACCTCCGGGACCAGTATGCGGCCGGGCTTTGCATGGTTCTTTGGCCGGGATGCGCTGTGGACCTCGCTCGCACTCGACAGCGCGGGCGATTTCTCCACCACACGCACAGCCCTCGGTTTCCTGATGAAGTACCAGCGGGACGACGGCAAGGTGGAGCATGAAATAGCGCAGAGCGCGGCGCAGGTGCCCTGGTTCAAGGAATATCCGTACGCGTACGCCTCGGCAGATGCAACGCCGCTATTTCTTACCGCCATGGATGACTATGCGCGATCCAGCGGTGACAGCATGTTTGCGCAGCAAAACTGGGACCACATCTGGCGCGCCTACCAGTTCTTGCGATCCACTTGGGATGCGCGCGGACTCCCACAGAACGCCGCTTTCGGCCATGGGTGGGTGGAAGGCGGTCCGTTGCTGCCGGTCAAGAGCGAGTTCTACCAGAGCGGGTTGGGGGTCGCGGCGTTGCATGCTTTGGCCGATCTGGCACGCGTTGGCGGACATGCCGATCTCGCGCCTGAAGCTGAACGTGATTTTCGGCAGCACCAGACGCAACTCAACGAACTTTTCTGGAGCCCAGAGCACAATTTTTTTGCGTTTGCCATCAACCAGCAAGACCGCCGCCTAGAGACTCCCAGCGTGTTGACTACAGTGCCGATGTGGTTCGGGCTCACTGATGATGTCAAATCGCAGGCAACGATCGCCCGCCTCGCGGACGCGGATCACATGACGGATTGGGGCATGCGCATCATCTCCGCACGCGACCCGCGCTTCAATCCCTCCGGCTATCATTTTGGCAGTGTGTGGCCGCTGTTTACCGGCTGGGCCGCAGTGGGCGAATATCGCTATCATCGTCCGCTACCCGCGTACGCCAATCTGCGCGCCAATGCGCTGCTTGGACTGGAAGGCTCCGCCGGCCATGTCACCGAAGTGCTCTCTGGAGCTTTTTTTGAGCCGCTCTCCACCAGTTCGCCTCACCAGATCTGGTCTTCGGGCATGGTCATCAGTCCTGTATTGCGAGGGATGCTGGGCTTGAGCACGGATGCACTTGAAAAGCGGCTCACGGTGAGTCCGCACGCGCCCGGCGACTGGATGTGGTGGAAGGCCCAGCATATAGTGCTGGGGAGCGGCAGCTTCGATCTGGCGTACCGTTCGACTGCGGATACGATTTCCCTCACCATCACTGGCGGTGGGATGCAGGGCCCGTCGCTGGATTTCTCCCCGGCGATCAGCCCTAACGCTAGAATCCTTGGCGTCGAGGTAGACGGGACGAAAGCGAAGTACACGGTTGAGCGCACCTCTACCGATCA
>DASQXC010000214.1:0-7068 GCA_035639935.1 Terriglobales bacterium | reverse complement strand
GATCGTTGCCACCTGCTCGATGGGGATCTGCGCGCCCGAAGGCGAGGCGATCAGCACTCTTCCCAGCTCTTCCGGATTGTCGCGAAAGTCCCGCAGGTAGCGAACATTCACGGGATAACGCTCGCGGCCTTCGACGTTTTGAGCGACATTCATGCCGCCGATGCCGGACGCGACTGCCTGCTGCACGTCGGCGATGGTCAACCCGTATTTGGCGGCTTCCGGCCGATTCACTTCGACATTCAAGTAAAAGCCTTGTGAGACACGCTCGGCAAACACGGATCGCACCTGTGGAAGCCCCGACAGGATCTGCTGAATCTTGGCGCCCAGTTCCTGAATGCCATCGAGAGACGTACCCTGGATCTTCATGCCCACAGGCGTCTTGATCCCGGTGAGCGCCATGTCGAGACGGTTCTCGACCGGCATCGTCCAGGTATTGGTCAGCCCGGGAAACTGCAGCTTCTCGTCCATCTCGCGGATCAATTTTTCATAGGTCATGCCGGCCCGCCATTGCTCACGCGGCTTGAGCATGACGGTAGTGTCGTACATATCGAGCGGCGCATTGTCAGTTGGGCTGTCGGAGCGCCCGACTGCGCCAAACACGGACGCCACCTCGGGGAACGAGCGCAGAATCCGGTCCTGCTCTTGCAGCAACTGGGAAGCTTGTGTGATCGAAATCCCAGGCAGCGAGGTCGGCATGTACAGCGAAGAGCCTTCATAAAGCGGAGGCACAAACTGGCTGCCTAACCTGAACATCAGCGGGAAGGTCACTGCCAGGAACAAGAGGTTCAAAAGAAGGGTGGTCTTGCGGTAGTTGAGACAAAGCTGCAAAACCGGCAGATACAACGCCTGGGTGAAGCGCGAGACCGCGTTCTCCGATTCCGGACGCAACTTGCCTTTGATAAAGATGATCATCAGCACCGGGACCAGCGTGATCGCCAGCAGCGAGGAAAATCCCACCGCCAGGGTTTTCGTCCAGGCCAGCGGTCTGAACATGCGGCCTTCCTGCGCTTCCAAGAGGAAAACCGGCAGGAACGAGACCACGATGATCAGCAGCGAGAAGAACAGCGCCGGACCCACCTGCTTGGCAGCGTCGATCAGAATCCGCAGACGCTTCGGCGCGGTGACCTCCGGCCTTGTCAGTCGATGAGGAGGCGCTATGACGGGCCCATTGGAAGTATTTAGGAGCGGTCCATCCGAGTGACCGATCTCGCGGAACTCGGGCGCTGCACGTTCGGACAAATGCCGATATCCGTTCTCCACCATCACAATGGCCGCGTCCACCAGCACTCCGATGGCGAGCGCCAGCCCGCCCAGCGACATAACGTTGGAGCTGACGTGCAGGTAGTACATCGGGAGGAACGACGCGATTACCGCGATGGGCAGCGTGATGATCGGGATCAGCGCCGAGCGGACATGAAACAGGAAAATAATGGTGACCAGGCTGACAATAACGGCTTCTTCGGCGAGGTCGCGTTGCAAGGTCTGAATTGAAGCTTGAATCAAACCGGAACGGTCATAACCTGCGACCACTTCCACACCGGCTGGCAGCAAGCTCTTGATCTCAGCCAGCTTCTTCTTGACTCCCTGGATCACACTCAGCGCATTTGATCCATAGCGCATCACCACAATCCCGCCTACGGTTTCGCCCTCTCCGTTCCATTCCGCTATGCCTTCACGAATGTCTGGCCCGAAGGTCACCGCGCCCAGGTTTTTGAGCAGGACTGGTGTTCCGTTCTTCGCCATGACGGGGACGTTTTCCAAATCCGCCAGGGATTTCAGGTACCCGAGCCCGCGAATGAAATAACGCGTACCGCTCAACTCCAGCACGCGTCCGCCGACCTCGTTTGTGCTGGACTTCACGCGGTCAATCACCATTGAAAGCGGGATGCCATAAGCCAGGAGCTTGTTGGGATCAAGCTGCACCTGGTATTGCCGCACGAACCCGCCGATGCTGGCCACTTCCGCAACGCCCGGAACCGTCTCCAGTTGATACCGAAGATGCCAGTCCTGCAGGCTACGCAAGTCGGCCAGGCTGTACTTGCCTGTATGATCTACCAGCGCGTACTCATATACCCATCCAGCGCCAGTCGCATCCGGCCCGATCATCGGGTTTACGCCTTGAGGCAATCGTCCCGCGATCTGCTGCAGGTACTCGATCACCCGCGAGCGCGCCCAGTAGATGTCCGTGCCATCTTCGAAGATGACGAACACGTACGAGTCGTTGAACATGGTCTGCCCGCGTACCGCCTTCACGCGCGGGGCAGCCAGCAGCGCCGTCACGATCGGATACGTAACCTGGTCTTCAATGATGTTGGGCGGCTCGCCTTCCCAGTTGGTGTGGATGATTACTTGAACATCGGAAATGTCCGGCAGGGCATCGAGCGGGATGTGGCCGATAGCCCAGATTCCCGCGAACATCAGCAAAGCGACTCCGGTGAACACCAGGAAGCGGTTGCGCGCGCACCACTCGATCACACGAGCGACCATGGCTACATGCCCCCCGTGGCGTTGAGCGTGAGCTGCTTGGTGGCGATCGCCTGCCCGTTCAGCGTGGCGGTGATCGTTACCTGCCAAGTGCCGCCCGAGCCGAGATTGCCTTTACCCTCATAAACTCCGTTTCCCATATCGGTGGCCTGGACCACCGTCTTCATCGCTGCCATACCCATCGCCGGCATGGCGGGCATGAAGAAGGTGACCGTCACCTGAGCGCCGGTTATCGGCTTGCCGCCCTGTCCGGTGAGCTTCACGCGGACAATGTTGCTGCCCTTGTGCGGCGGCGTGGGATCGGTCGTCAGCTCAAGGTTGGCCTGTGGTGCCGCAGGCACATTCATGGCGGCGGCTTGCCCGGCGCCCGGCGGAGGCGGCATAAACGCCCCGGCAGCCGCCTGCAATTGCGCTTCGGAATCAATGAGGAAGTTGGCCGAGGTGACGATCTGATCGCCTGCCTTGACCCCCTTCAGCACAACGATATCGTCGCCGACCCGCGGCCCGAACTCGACTTCGCGCGGCTCAATGTTGCCTCCTCCGTGGTAAAGGAAAATCAGGTTCCGAGTGCCGGAGTGAAATGCAGCCGACGCCGGAACCACCAACTGCCGTCCCAGCGGGAGTTGGACCTTCACGTTGACATACATTCCGGGGCGGAGCCTCAGAGCAGGATTGGGAAACACCAGACGGACCGGCAAGGTTCGCGTCGCCGTATCTAGCTGCGGCAGCAGGTAGTCCACACGTCCTCGGGAGACCTTGCCCGGATATGCGTCCACGGTGACATCGGCGGGATCGCCGGGCTTGATCTTGCCGGCGTCGTTCTGAAAGACCTGGGCATACACCCAAACGTCAGCAAGGTCGGCGATGGTGTACAAACGCGTCTCCGGCTGAACGTACAGATTGGGCAAAGCATTCTTCTCGGTGATGTAGCCCGAAACCGGCGAGTTAATGGTCAGATCCGTTATGACCTTACCGGTCGTATCCAACTTCTGGATTTCGCTGGGCGGGATGTCCCATTGCAATAGGCGCTGCTTTGCGGCGCCCAACAGCGATGCCGCTTGCTCGGCCACGCCTTGCACGCTGCTTTTCTCCACGGCCGCGGCGTGGTTCTTCGCCAGCAAGTAGTCCTGCTCGGTAGCTACCAGCTCTGGAGCGTAGATCGTGAACAACGGCTGCCCCTTGCGCACGAATTCACCGCTGGCATCGGCATACACCTTTCGAATCCAGCCGGCAAAACGCGTCTGTACGTAAGCCACGCGCCGCTCATCGGTCTGCACATTTCCATAGAAGCGAACTTCATCGCGTACCGGCTTGTATGCGACCTGACCAACTCTTACCCCGATACTCTGTAAACGCTGAGGTGAAAGTTGGACAGGCGTTAATTGCGGCTCAGGCTCCGCCGGTTCGTGTTCGGCAGCGCTTGCAGGAAGAGGGACCGAAACCGATGCGGCTGTCCGAGCTTCACTGAAAGCGCGATGCAGTCTGCCGCCTGCGACGTAAACCAGTGCGGCGAGCACCGCCCCCAATGTGAGCCCGAGGAGAGCACACTTCTTCTCGCGCGCGGTCATGGCTTCACCTCCGGTACGGCGTTGGTAGCCCCGTTTGCGATGGGAGCGCCCACCGCGCGCTCCAGTTCAGCCATGCGCGATTCGAAATCGGCCAACGCGCGGTAGTAGGAGATGTCCACATCCAGGCTCATGTTCTGGCTATCGAGCAGGTTGAGAAAGTCGGTGCGATCTGCCTGGTAAGCGGCAACCGTGGCCTTGAGCGTGGCCTCGGTCTGCGGGCGCAGGGTGTTGCGGTAGAGGTCCACCAGCTTGCGCGCCGCGTCCGCGCGAACCAGCGCCTCCTGAATCTGCTGGAAGACCAGCGCACGCTGGTTTTCGTACTCCGCCTGACGCACCGCCGTGTCGGCCTTGGCCTCCGCGATATCGGCGCTATGGCGGCGCCGGTTGAGCCAGGGCAGCGTCATGGACAGTTCGGCCATGTAGGCGCTGCGGTTCGTGCTGCCGCTGGGCATCAGCATATAGCCGCCGGCGACGCTGTAATCCGGCGTGTACGCCTTTGCTGCCAGCTTCGCTTTCGTCTCCCCCTGATCAACGGCAGCAGAGGCGGCGACCAGCTCCGGCCGGCTCTCCAGGGCCTGCTTCTCCAGTTCGACTAGCGACGGCAGGCTCGCCGGCAAGGCGTACTCACCAACGACTTCCACCGGACTGCCAGGATCGCGCCCCATCAGTGTGTCCAGCGTGGCGCGCGCCGTTGCCCCATCGGTTTCAAGCATCACCAGGTGATCTACAAGTTTGGTGACTGCGAGCTGCGCCTTGAGCACGTCCTGCTGCGTGACGCGTCCGACCATATATTTGACCCGCGCCGCTTCCATGGCCTGGCGAGCCAGTGCCACTTGCCCGTCGTGGATGCGAAGTTCCTCGTTGTTGCGCAGAAGCGTGTAGAACGCGGTGCGCACGCGCGCCGTCACGTCGCGCTTGACGGCTTCCAATTGCGCTTTGGCGATCGTGATGTCCTCCGCCGCGACCTGCGAGCGCAGCACGCGTTTGCCCGGCCCTGGGAAGCTCTGGCCGATCATGAACATGTTCTGCGCCTGATTGAGATCGTAAGGAGACTTCAGCGGAACACCCCAAGCGCGATACATCAGTGATGGGTCGTCCAGGGCGCCGGCTGCAGGTTGCCGGGCCTCCGCGACTGCCAGCCGACGGGCCGCTAACCGGATCTCGGGATTGTTTGCCAAGGCGGCGGCTTGCGCTTCTTCCAAGGTCAACCGCGCTGAAGCAGCAGGCCTGGCATGCTGCGAGGTCGGCAGCATACTGGCGGCACCAGCAAAGGGGTCATCGATCTGCGCCCATGAAAGCAGCGACAGAAAGAGCGTGAGTATGAGTGCATTTACGGCTTTCATCCTCTTTCTCCATTAGGAGGGCTTAGGTGGTGCTCTTGGCTTTTGGCTCTTAGCAGTCGGCCAAGGGCAACTGGCAAAGGCTAAGAGCCGTTTCACACGAGCACGTATTCCGGCGCAGATACGCGCCTGGTAAAGGAGAGCGGATCAGATCCTAAGGATGAAGATGGAACCCGGTGGAGATTCGGGAGGGGACTCGCCGCACATGCCCAGAAAGCGAATGCATCGCGCAACAGGCGAGTGTTCCAGCCGCGCGGAGATGTTAGCGGTCACGCCAAGGTACAACCGTGCTGTCGGAGATCCCAAAGATTGCGGGGTTGCTGGTGGCGGGCAACAGGACTTCGCGTTGGACGAGGGCCTCGCTCCGCAATCCGCCATGGGGCGGGGCTGGCAGCACTTGTCCGCGGCGATGGCGGCCACTGGCGCCACCGACATGAGTGCTGGCCCGGCAAGCATCGCTAACGCCAGGGCAAGCGCCCCACCTTTGCGAAGTGACATACCTAGCGAAGTCTACGCTGCTAGAGGGACGGCGGCAAGCTACGGGCGCAAAAACTTTGGTGATACAGGTCACCTGGCCGCATCGTGGATTATTCACTCGGGTGCGCCCGCTCAGCGAGCTCTTTCAATTCCAGGGCATTGCGAGCGGCGTATCCTGCCTGGTCATTGTCGAAATAAACGAACACAGCGCGCAGACCGCGGCGCCAGTTCGAAATGCGTTCCGCCCAGGCACTGAGCGCATCGCGGCTGTAGCTGCCCTGATACTTCCCTCCCGGACCGTGCAGACGGATGTAAGTAAAATCGGCGGTGATTTCCGCCGGCGACTGAAAACCTTCCAGGTCGTAAATGCAAAATGCAGCGTTATGGCGACGCAGGATCTTGTAAATCTGCGGCACGTGCCAGCTCGGGTCGCGAAACTCGAAGGCGTAGCGCAGTTTGCGCGGCAGGATGGCGAGCAACGCCTCCAGGCGCTCGGGATTCGCCGGCCAGCGTGGCGGGAGCTGGAACAGGATAGGTCCCAGTTTCTGCTTCAGCCCGACCGCGCGCGGCAGGAGGTTATCGAGAGCGTTCTCTGGGTCTTTCAACTTTTTGTAATGGGTGAGAAAGCGGCTTGCCTTGACAGCGAAGCAGAACCTCGGCGGAGTGGCATCGCGCCATTGGCGAAAGCATTCCGCTGTCGGGAGGCGATAGAAGCTGTAGTTGATCTCGACAGTATCAAAGCGCTGCAGGTAAAAATTCAGCATCTTCGACGAGGGCAGGCCTTCAGGGTAGAAAGGACCGCGCCAATGCTGGTACTGCCATCCCGAGGTGCCGATACGAACCGTGCAGGCCATGCGGTTGGTTGCCGCAAACGATGGCAATCAGCCCAGCGCCCTGCGCATCACTCTGCGGATCGCTTCCGTAGTCAAGCCGTACACAAAATGGGCCGCCAGGGACTGCAGGTGCGTCGAGACTGGGTATTCGCGCGGACTCTTCGATAGGCCAAGCGCCGGTACGGCAATTTCATCGCCCACGAGCCAGAGCGCCGCTCCGAAAGGCAGCCCCACGGCTTTGGTCGAGGCTGGGTTAACTTCCGCCAGCGCGCCATAAACTCCGCCCATGAAGCTTCCGTAGCCATAATGCACCAGTGGCTCGGCAATCTTCTTTTCACGTGGGTTCAAATCGCGGTGAAGCACCGC